>CAZFII010000149.1:0-3608 GCA_964518925.1 uncultured archaeon | reverse complement strand
GGGCTCCTGGGTTCGAATCCCAGCCCCGGCGTTATAAGTTGTGCAAAAACTCGTATGAAAAAACTAAAGCCCCTAATAGAAAGAGTGCATCGTTTATAAATCTGTTTTCGCTCTTTACGATTTTTAATGAGAACTTCTTTTTTGAAAATGGATAAAACGGTGCAAAGCTACGATAAGTGATTAAATCGCCAATGAGATGAGATGTAATACCTATGAATGCTGAAAGCCCAAAGAGCATGTTTAAATTTAATATATAAAATATATAACACAAAATAACAGAAAGCAGAATTGCAAGTGTTATGCTATGTGTAGCACCTCTGTGTTTTATACCTATTCTTAAATCTATATCTGGAAGAACTGAAAACAGAGTTGATAAAACTATAAATGTTACACTACTATATATATCTCCAAATAAATCCGTAAAAGACTTCATAAAAGGCGATAGGATCAGTAATGTCAAACCCATATGTCCTCTACGATACATATTCAAACCTCAAAAGTGCAGCTATACCACCTAAACTCATCAACCTCTTTCCCGGCTCGAAGTCTGTGCTCATTATCACGATTTTTCCGCCCATTTCTTCAACTTCCCTCATAAACGAGTATATATCCCACTTCTCTCTTTCGTTCAAAAGGAATTCATCCGCAATTAGGAGTGTCTCTATAGCACCGTAGTTGTGTGCTTTTAAAACCTCACTTAATCCGTATGCAACCCTATCATCTTTTGCTATTCTCTCAAGGAGTAAATCTATGTATTCCGCCTCTTCGGAAATCCTAAGCTCTCCGATTATTTTGTCAAGGACTCTCCTTTTCAAAACCTCTAAGAATCCTCTATGACCTATTGAAGAAGTATCGACTATTACGGCTTTTTTAGCAATTTCAGTTGTTTTTTCTTTTAAAAATTCATAGAAGTCTTTTTTCGTGAATCCGGGGCCAGCTATAATTAAGTATCTAAATTCTGTGTTTTCAAGCTTAGATAAAACCTCTCCAAAAAATTCCCTTCTATAGTCGCCTAAACCTTTTCCATATCCCATTCTAACTTCGAATACCTCTTCAACACCCCACTGTCTGACTACTCCCGCTATTGCTTCACCCTCTTCTATTGTTAATATTACCACTTCTGGTCTTCTGGACGTTTTTTCAGCTTCTCTAATCCTTTTTATCTGATCATCTTTCCAAACATCTTTAACTATACTCAACTCCTTTCCTACAGTTATGTTGATTGTGTGATATCCAGATTCGTCTAATCCTGAAATTATTTTACCACTTATTCTTAATCTCTTTGAAAACTTGTGAAATTCAACCTTTTCAACTTCTATACCCAATCTGACAGTAATTCTCTCCTTATCGCTTCTGATCTTATCATCGCTTGATACAGTTCTCTTAGTCAATGCGTAGACTCTATCGCCTTTCTCGATTATAAATCTGAGATGCCATAAGTCATCGATGTTCTCCGGAACTACTTTTATCTCACCGCCTCTGCCTTTTAGATTTTCTTCGAGTATTCTCATTAAATCGAATGTTTTTTATGGTTAGATATTAGTTATGATATGCTACCTGATATTCAACTCTTAAAGCCTGATGTTCCGATGAGTCTTAGCAGAGTTGGTGCTAAAGGTATAAAAAAGCTCGTCCAAGTTTTAAGAGAAGGAAAGAGACCTATAATACTCATATCGAATTTCGACGTTTTTGTCGATTTGCCACCTCACTTAAAAGGAGCAAACCTAAGCAGAAATTTTGAAGTTGTCGATGAAGTCATAGAAGCACTTACATCTAAACCCATTAAGAATATTGAAATGTTAGTTGTAGAGATAGCGAAGAACTTACTTGAAAAACATGAATATGCAAGCAAAGCTGAAGTATTAATGACTTCTGAGCTTATAATGAGAAAGAGAACTCCAGTAACAAGGCAGAGAACTCAAGAAGTCGTTAAAATATTTAGTGAAGCGAAGCTTTCAAGGGATGGAGATCAAATCGTTTTTGTAGGGGTTGAGGTAACGGGGATTACTGCATGTCCATGTGCTCAAGAACTCGTTAAAGCTAAGGCTACAGACGATCTATTAAAAGCTGGATTTAGCAAAGAGCAAATTAAAAGAATTTTCGAAGTAGTTCCAATTGCAACACACAATCAGAGAGGAAAGGCGATGATAAAAGTTCAAGTAAATGAAAGGTTTTCTGTACCAATAGACAAGCTAATAGAGATAGCAAAAGCTTCAATGAGCTACGAAACCTTTGAAATCCTTAAAAGAGGTGATGAACTAGAAGTCGTGAGTAAAGCGCATAAGAATCCGAGATTTGTCGAAGATAGTGTTAGAATTATGGCAGTGAAACTCCTTGAAACTTTTCCAGAAATACCAGATGACATATTAGTATTCTTAAGACAAGAAAACGAAGAAAGCATTCATCAGCACAACGTAATAGCCGAAAGGTTTGCTACAATAGGTGAGCTCAGAAATGAAATATCTCTTAGCCGTTAGTTTGTTAATACTTTTAAAGTTATGTCCAAATCCATACGGTTCAGACAAAGCAGAATTCGTTGAATTCTACTGCGATTCGAATTGTATGCTGAGCAACGGTAAATCGGTTGTATATGCTACGAAAGGTCACCATATCGCTACCAAGAATAAAACAGTATTTTATAAACACTTTGGAAAGAATGCAGATATAGAGTTTCCGGGAAATTTTTCATTGGTGAATAGAGGCTGTGAGATTTGTTTAATCGATAACTCTAGAGATTGTTTTTACTATGGAAGGGATATAGAGTTTTTGGATGAAGGTGTTGTATACTACAAAACTGAAAATGGCTGGGATTTCAGATATGAAGATTGGAGCGATTTTAAACCCGTTAGCGATTTTGTCGTTGGTAGAATAATTGTAACGCCATGTAATTATACAGCTAACGGAATTCTTGCAAGTTCAAGGAATTGGAATGTTAAAGAGTTGTACGTAGATGCAAGGGCTTCAGTTCCATGCAAAATTAAAAACGTTTACTTCCTAAAATCGAAATCCTATAAACGTTTTCATTACAGTTTTGCAGTAGATGGTGATAGAGTAGCTATAGCTACTGAAAACTGGAGATTTACGGGGAAAGGATACATAGTCGAATTTAAAAGTGAAAAAATCGCAAAAACCCTTTTAGCCTTAATCAAAAACGATAGAAAATACAAGGTTATGAAGCAAAGTAAATGTAAATTCTTTAAAAAAGTAAAGACTTCAAATAGCTGTAAATCTTTACAATTCAGATCTAATGTTACTCTATTCGTTTTACCAGATGAGAATCCCGTATTTGATTTCATATCCTCTGCTAAGAATAGGTTGTACATCGAAGTACCATATATAAAGTTTAACTGGTATAAAAATCCGTCACCACTGTTGGAATCGATTAAAACTGCTAAAGAAAACGGTGCAGATGTTTTAATCGTGTTAGATTCAAGGTATAGCAAAGATGATAAAGTTTTAAAAAAGCTTAGAGATATAGGTGTAAAGGTTAGATTTTTAAAAGATATACACGGCAAAGCCGTAGTTTCAGATGATAGGGTTTTGATAACATCTGCAAACTTCGATTTAAATGGTTTGAAGCTGAATAGAGAAATTGCACTGATAATAAA
>CAZFII010000148.1:0-3695 GCA_964518925.1 uncultured archaeon | reverse complement strand
TAATCAACGCTTTAGTTATGATAAGTAAATGTTCAGCATCTGCCTTGCTAACTTTTATTTCCTTTGGTTTGTATTGTTTACTCTTTGCTTTAATTTCTTCTAGATGCTGTTCTAAGGATGCAAGGTGTTCAAATTTTGCATAAGCTCTACTCCATCGCTCTTTGTAATTAAAACTATCCTTTCCAAATTTGGACATTATAACTCTGTCAAGTTCATACCCTACTTTTCGGCATTTGTTATATACGCTTCCAATATCCCATCTCCTAAAAGCTTCTTCTGCCTCTTCTATGAGACTCCAAGCATCTTTAATTTCTTTTCGATCTATAGGAATCTCAACTATAAAATACTCACCAAGACCCAATTTTGGAGCATAGTCATGGATCCAATCTGTTGATTTAATTAGTACATCCTTTTGAAGACTTTGCTCCGACACAGCCAAAAAGATAGGTTTATCTCTACCAGATATAATCCATCTATTAGGTCTAGTTGAATAATAGTCTGAATCGAAAGCATATGCTAATATTTTCCAATCTCCATTCTTTTTACCACTATCTGTATAAATTTTAACTGAATTAAATTTTTCAGATTCTAATCCTAGTGATTCTAAAACTTTGCTGGGGTCTATCTCATGCACATGGGAAACAACAGCTTTACTATTAATATACTTCACCTCTAAATCGAGAATAAGTTTTACATCGCCTTTTTTGTTTGCTTTCCTTCTTTCTTCTATATAATCTAAGGCTTTTCTATTTAACAAAGCAATTAATGTAGTTTTATAGAAGTCTTCCTTAAAATCCACATCATACTTAGATTCTTTAGCTCCTATCTCTCGGAATTTTGGATTTTTCGGTGATTTTTCTTTAAGTTCCGCTATTATCTTTCCATCATCTGTTCTCAACCATCCGTTTATGCTTATTATTGCTTCTTCATATTTCGTATAGCTAATTTCAACATCAAAACTTATTCCAGGAAAAATTGTTTCCTCATAATGTCTTGGCTCAATATTTTTTATCTCCATATTTACAGATCGAGTAATTGATAAAGATACTTCATCGTCAAAAACTATATACAAATTTCCGAAGAGATTTATTTATGAACACATTAGAAATCGAAATCCCAGAAGACAGAATCGGTGTTCTAATAGGAAAAGAAGGTGAGGTAAAGAAATGCATTGAAGAAAAAACTGGATGCAAACTCGATATAGATAGTAAAGCATGTGTTGTGAGAATTGAATGTGAAGATGCAATAGAGTTCATTAAAGCGAGAGATGTTATAAGGGCTATAGCGGTTGGCTTTAGTCCCGATGTTGCTATGAAGCTTCTTGAAGATGAAATGATTGTCTTTGATGTTATAGACTTAACAAACTACGTCTCGAATAAGCATCTTGAACGTATAAAGGGTAGAATAATTGGAAAAGAGGGAAAGATAAGGAGACAGATTGAGGATCTACTCGATGTAAACGTAGCAATTCACGGCAAGACCGTTGCAATAATAGGTGAACCTGAAAACGTTTCCGTAGCGAGAGAGGCTATAATGATGTTAATAGATGGAGCACAGCATTCAACTGTTATGAGATTCTTAGAAAGAAAGAGAAGGGAACTCAGGTCTAGAAGTCTTGAATGGATATGAGTTGGCTTATAATTGCTGAGAAAGACAAATCTGCAAGGAGAATAGCGAAAATACTCTTTAAGGATTTAAAGGTTTTAAAGAAAAATGGCATCTACTATTATTACTCAAAATCGAACAATGCCTACGTAATAGGACTTAAAGGACATATAGTTGAACTCGATTTTCCAAAAGAGCTTAACAATTGGAAAAGAACTCCATTAAATGATCTCTTAGAGGCTAAAATCATAGCAAGGATTAAAGATAAAAACATAGTATCGTTACTCGTAGAACTCGGAAAAAAAGCTAATAGGGTTACGATTGCGACAGATTACGATAGGGAAGGAGAATTAATAGGTTTAGAAGCTTTAGAGATAATTAGAAGAGTAAATCCAAGTGTAAAATTCGACAGAGCAAGGTTCAGTGCTATAACTAAGCAAGATATCGTTAAAGCGTTTTCAAATACTACTCAGCTAGACTTTAATTTAGCAAAATCCGCTTTAGCGAGGCAGAAAATAGACTTGATTTGGGGTGCAGTGCTAACAAGGCTGTTATCGATACATTCGGGAAGACTTGGTAAAAACTTTTTAAGTGCTGGAAGGGTTCAGACTCCAACTCTTAGACTTATAGTTGAGAGAGAAAAAGAGATAAAGAGCTTTAAGCCCAAGAAGTATTATGAAATAACTGTAGATTTTAAAACTTTTGTCGCAAAACATCCAAAGAGATTTGAAAATAAGAAAGAAGCGGAGAAACTACTTGCAAGGATTAAAAACTTTGGCATTGTTAAAGACTTCAAAATCGTTAGGAGAGAAGAACCAAAGCCCATACCATTCAATACAACGGAATTTTTAAAAGAGGCATCGAAATTCATGAGACCCGATAAAGCAATGCAAATAGCTGAAAGTTTATACATGGATGGATACATAAGCTATCCAAGAACTGATAATACAGTTTATCCAAAAACTCTAAATCTCGAAGAGATTGTTAGGATGTTTCTAAAAAGTGAGTTTCATAAGGAGGCAAAAATAGTTTTGAGTGGAGACATGACTCCATCAAAGGGTAAAAGGGAAACTAGTGATCATCCGCCAATTCATCCGACATCTATAGCAAGGAGAAGTGACTTAACAAAAGAAGAGTGGAATATTTACGAGTTAATCGTTAGAAGATTTTTAGCAACTTTAGCTCCAAAAGCCATATGGGAAATAAGAAGTGCTGAAATAGATTGTGGAATCAAGCTCTTAGCTGGTGGAAAAAAGCTGATCAATGCTGGATGGAGAGCAATTTACATCTATTCAAAAGCTGATGAGATAGATTTCCCAATTTTAAAAGTAGGAGACGTTTTAAGAATTTCAGAGAAGAGAATAGAAGAGAAGAAAACAAAACCACCGTCTAGATACACGCATGGAAGCATAATAAAAGTTATGGAAAGACTGAACTTGGGAACTAAATCGACAAGGCATGAGATTCTAAGAAAGCTGATAAAAAGGAAATACGTATACGGAAATCCATTAAAACCAACTAAGATTGCTTTTACAGTTATAGACGTCTTGAAAGAGATTGCAGAGGTTATAACTCTTCCAGATATGACCTCCAAACTTGAAAGAGAAATGGATTTGATTGCAGAAGGTAAGAAAAGTGAAAGGGAAGTCGTAAATGAATCAAAAAAGATGTTAAAAGAAATACTCAACTCCATAGATTACGCAAAGTTATCTCAAAAGTTGCGATGAACTATATTTAATAATCTTGTGTTTACTGTTGAGAAGGTTAAGTTACATAAGAATTTAGCGTTTATCAGTAGCGTAGAAGGAGGATTGAAAATACTATAAAAAAGTTCCTAAAAAACTAAAGCTGATACGTGGTGATGCAATATAATGTGGTGTTATGTTATTACATTAAAAATTTTTACATGAAAAAAATTCGATTTGTCAACTTAGTGCGAAAAGCATAAATGTTCGATATTTAAAGCTTGTGCCCTTAAGTTAACACGGTCAAAGTGGACACATCCAACCATTAACCTCAGAAGTGTTAATAGCATTGGGTTAGGAAGGGGTTCAGCGGACGTAGTCTTTATGTCCGCTTTGGGACACATC
>CAZFII010000147.1:0-3726 GCA_964518925.1 uncultured archaeon | reverse complement strand
TCCCTTCTCGTCTGCAAATGTCCTGACCCTGTAGTAAGGCAACTCCGTTCCGAATCCTTTGCTTCCAGTGTCGTTTATAGCCTTGAGAATAGCCATCGTAACAGGTGAACCGACAATAGCAATGCTTTCTTCAAGTAAGGCAATATTGCCAGCATGATCGAGATGAGCGTGACTGAGTAAGACAGCATCAACTGGAAGCTTTTGGCATCTCGAAACTTCATTAATCAGATCAGACGGTATTAAATCTTTTCTGTAGTTGTTTATTTTCGGAATTAAGCCGAGATGCCAGAGATCGTAGATACCTCTCGCCGATCTCTCGCTTACATATTCCTCGTAAAACTGGGAATACTTAGCGAAGCTCATGCCGAAATCTAGGAACAAACCCTTTTCGTTTTCTTCAACGTAGATTTTATTACCTCCTATCGTGCATGCTCCGTCAAAAACAGTTATCTTCATATTGCCCCCTCCGTTACTGTTTAACTCCAGCGAGAAAGCGACCAAGTGGCGTTAACTCAATCTTAACATTCCTACCAGACTTAGCCTTTTTAATTAAGCCTAACCTTTCGAGCTTGGATAAATGGTGGCTAATCCTGCTCCTCTCCTTCTGAAACTCTTCGCTACCCTTCTTAATATTTGGATTCAGCCTGAACACGAGTTCATCGAGCGAATTCACACCGCCGTTAATAGCTTCGACTATTTCCATCTGCTCTTCTGATGGGAAGTCTATAGGAAGCGTAGGAATCTCTATGATTTCTTCTATTCCAATCTCTTCTCCTTTCTCGTCGTATTTGGGAATGGAAGTGAATATTCTCGACTTCGTTACGCAAGATGCTATATAGCCAGCAATTGCCAACGTTCTCAACGAGCCAGAAGCGTTTATCACGACTTCCCGCCCTTCTCTCTTCTCACGGTTGATCGCAGAGATTAATTGCGTTACAGCTCTTGTAACGTTTTTCTTGTCGATTTCGGCAATTTCTACCTCCCAAATGACTTCTAACTCCTTTTTCAATTCTTCTGCAACTTTCCTAACTTTATCCTCTCCCGGTAGATTCCTATCTCCTACGAATAGGACTATCTTCTCAACTGGTAGAGTTCTGAGTGCTCTGATCGATTCTAAGAGTCTTTCCTTGTGATGTCCTACGAACACGAACTGCGTTATCACAATAATTGATTGTTTTCTAAATACTTGAATCTTTCGTTTAAGTATGAGTCATCGTTTTAACTATATTCTATTGGTAAAAATCATTAAATTAAGGTGTCTTCAACAAAGCATCGTTAATAAATACTCAACTAACAACAGCTTCAACCGCTATTGGTGGTGATTTTTCAGAAATTGCAAAACCCTTTTCGTAGCCAATTCTTTCAAAGTATTCTTTTCCAATTCCTTTAATCCTCTTTAAAGCCTCTTTAGCTGGAATTTTTATCACATTTACAATTGCTGGGCAGATTATCTCCCCACTTTTAACATACCAGCACAACTCTGGATAGATGTGTACTATTTCGTTTTGAATCTCAGCCCTTATCAAACCCTCAGCTATAAAACCCTCTTTCGTCTCTTCGACCATCTCATCAAAAGTCCAGTCTCCTCTTTCAACGAAGAGATTTGTCTGAAAGGCTTTTGGAATTGTAAAAATTCCTCTACCATTTCCCATTGGAACATCTCCAAATTTAAAAGCACTCTCTCTTGTATGCAGATACGAGATAACCTTTCCGTTATCGATTAAGCACTTCTCTTTAGCTAAAACTCCTTCGTCGTCAAAGTGATAACCGCCAAATCCCATGGGATTGTCGTATACTGTAACGTCAACACCGTCATCTATTTCACAAAGAACATCAGCCTCAAGTCTGTGAACGATTTCGTGAATGAAAGCACAAGCGGATTCTTTTGCCAGTATTACGTCAAACTTAGTCCCCCTCATGAGTGGATTTAGATACTTAGCCTTTTTCAAGCCTTTTAACCTTCTCTTTAACTCTTCAACCAAAAATTCGAATTTGTCTTCAACAACCTCTAATCCTCCGATTCCGCCTACGTGAAGAGATGCTACACCTCTCTCAGCAACGCTTATGTTTAAATCTGTAATTTCCTTTTCCTCCCTTGCATCTGCCCCGTCACTCGTATTTATCTCCCTAAAATTCCTTTCGTAAGTCAGTATTGCTTCGACAATTCCATCAAAGTTGTTTCTTAAATCTTTTAACAGCTCTATTGCATTGTCTTCATCAAAGTAACCGCTTTTGAATTTAAAATCTCCAACTGCAAGCTCAGCATCAGCCAATTTGATACCTTCACCATCTTTTGCAATGACCTTAGCCTTATCCACTAAATCGTTTAAATCCTCATTAGTCGATAAAATCACCCATCTTCCGCCAGCTACTCTTACAGCTTTAAAACGACTTGAACTGACGTTACACTCTATCGAATTTCCCCTAATCGCAACTTCAACGACTTTGCTGTTGACATTAGTGATCTGTATGTGCATCACTGATTTATTAACGGTAATGTAAAAGACACTTATGCGATGTAACTTAATCGATCAGGGATTTGAAATGGGTTCTTGCCTTGTCAAAGTCAACGGTAGAAGTGAGAGGGCTTGCAAAGCCACTTTAAAATACGATAAGGTTTGGTATAGGCTGATAAAGTCGATAATGCTTTCAAGACCTGAGGATTATCTTAGTATATATCAAAGCGGTTGTAATCACAGCTGTTTGAAGTGTCATTCTTGGTATTTTACGCAAATAGCAAACGGTCACTGGCTTTCAACGGATGAAATCGCTAATAATGCGAAAGAATACGAAAAGATCGTTACAGTCAAAGAACCGAGGAAGAGAGCTACGATGTGGCATGCAACAGACCTCTGCAGACATTGTGGTAGTTGTGTTGTAAGCGGAAGAAGGGGCGAATTATGTCCAAAGAAGCTATCTAAAGATCAGATAGTATTAAGTCCTCAGGGATATGGGCCAGCAAGGAATATAGTTGCTTTTACTGGTGGTGATATCGTTTGTAAAGCTGAGTTTTACGCTGAAGCTGCTGAGAAGATAAAGGAGAAAACGAACTTATGGGTTTTGATTGAGACAAACGGTTACGGTTTAACACCTAAGAACTTGGATTTGCTCAAAGATGCTGGAGTTGACAGCTTTTGGCTTGATATAAAGGCTTACGATGAAAAAATATATAGGAAGCTTTGTGGAACTACAAACCGCTGGATTCTAAAGACACCAGAGTGGATACTTGAAAGGGGATTTGTATTAGAGGTTTGTACGCTTTACATTCCCGGCTTGGTTGAAGTAGATCAGATAAAGGCTATTGCAAAGATTATAGCAGATTTGGATGTCGAAATTCCTTTTACAATACTCGCATACTTTCCAGAATATAAGCTTAAGGTGAGATCGCCGACTTTGATGGAGATGATAAAAGCTTACTTGGCAGTTGAAGAGGTAGGTCTTAAGAACGTAAAATTGGGTAACATAGGTGTATTTGCCAAAACGCAAAGAGATTTGGATATATTGCTTAGCATTCTTGGAGATAAGGTTTTGTAGTTTCTTAAATTTTGACAGTATTTAAATCCATCATAATGTAACGTCACGATCTAATTCTAGGAAGGATGTATCAACTTCGGTCGTGACACCACATTGTGGATGATTTAAATATTTCATCAACAATGTTGCATCACTACCCACTAAAATTTTAAAATGTTCTCTAATTTTTTCGAAAGTTAAATCTATAGATTT
>CAZFII010000146.1:0-3758 GCA_964518925.1 uncultured archaeon | reverse complement strand
ATGCAAAATACTTATTCAATCCATTTCTCCAAGCATCTTCGGCTTTTATAAGCTCAACTTTGAAACTACCGAAGTCTATGTAATCTCCTTCACTGTATCCAATCAGTTCTGCTTTTAATCCAATTTCCTTGAAGAATTCAACGTATTTTTCGGCATCTCTTTCTTTAACTTCTACAATCCATCTCGTGTTCGATTCTGAGAATAGCTTTATGAAATCCATTGAACTTAAAGCCTTAAATCCTATTCCGTTTCCAAAGCACATCTCCGCAATAGCTACAGCAATACCTCCTTCAGCAACGTCGTGACAAGCTAATACGTTAAACTCTTTGAACGATTTGAGCATAGCTTCAGCGTATCTCTTGAGTTTTTCTGGCGATGTCCTTGGAACTCTTGTATTTCTCATTCCAACTACATGCGAGTAAAGACTCCCACCAAACTCTGGCATCGTTTCTCCAATCAATACAACTGCTCCTCCGTTGAAGTAACATTTGTTTATTTTTCTTATGTCTTCGACAATTCCAATACCCATTAGAGTTGGAGTTGGGTTTACTGCTCCATACGGCGTTTCATTGTAAAAGCTAACGTTACCACTCACACAAGGCAAACCGTAACCCTTGGCCATCCATCCTAGGGCTTTAACACACTCGACAAACTCCCACATCCTCTCAGGCTTTTCTGGATTTCCAAAGTTTAAACAGTCTGCAAAGCTGTGAGGTATTGAGTTGACCGCTATTAAATTCCTTATCATCTCATCGAAGCTACTTGCAGTTCCCCAGTACGGATCGATTTTCGTCATCCACGGGTTTACATCTGCCGTAACTGCTAATCCCCTCCAAGACTTCGTAGGCTTTAGAACTGCTGCATCGCTATGTGTTTCCCTATTTATCCTTCCCTGCAAGGGCTTTAGTACGGTTTTACCTCTAACTTCGTGATCGTATTGCCTTATAACCCATTCTTTAAAAGCTACGTTTGGATGTGACAGCATTTCCAAGAAAACCCTTGCATAGTCATCTGGCTCTTTGATTTCGTCGTACTCTTCAATCTTTGGCTTTACATACATCCTGCAGTATTCCGGTGCTTTAACCACGAAATCCGTTTCGAGTTCGTAAACCTTGTAGCCCTTGTAGTATATCCTAATAACCCTTTCAGGAATGACTTTACCTATTACCGTAGCCGGTATATCCCACTTCTGAAATATGTACAGAACTTCATCTACATGCTCAGGCTTAACAGTTAACATCATCCTCTCCTGACTTTCAGAAATCCAGATTTCCCAAGGAGCCATTCCAGCTTCTTTAAGCGGGACTTTATCTAAATACACTTCTGCACCGAATCCAGCGGCGTAAACCATCTCGCCGATAACACAGCTAAGTCCACCGCCACCCAAATCCTTCATTCCAGTTAGCAAACCCTTTTCAACTACTTCAAGGCATGCGTGAATTAAAGGCTCTTTCATTATAGGATTTCCAAGTTGAACTGCTCCTCTTGCTTCTTCCTCGCTCTTCTCATCGAGTTCCGCTGAAGCAAACGTAACTCCGTGAATTCCATCTCTCCCCGTTAAACCACCAACTAAAACGAACAAATCGCCTACGTTTCCAGCTTTGCTCGGAATTATCCTATCCTTCCTAACTATACCTATACACCCAACGTTTACAAGGCAATTCGTTAGATAGCCATCGTCAAAGAAAACCATTCCGGCAACGGTTGGAATTCCAACCCTATTGCCATAATCCCTAATTCCGGCTACTACACCACTGAACAAGTACAACGGATGCTTAACACCCTTCGGAATTCTTTCATAGGGAGTATCTAAATTTCCGAAGAAGAGCGGATCTATTAGAGCTATTGGCTGAGCACCCATACACAAAACATCTCTTAATATTCCTCCGATTCCCGTTGCTGCTCCTCCATAAGGCTCTATAGCAGATG
The DNA here is from genome assembly GCA_964518925.1 of uncultured archaeon. Taxonomy (GTDB): domain Archaea; phylum Halobacteriota; class Archaeoglobi; order Archaeoglobales; family Archaeoglobaceae; genus CAYWXE01. Next base: position 1,829 of record CAZFII010000146.1, on the reverse strand, counting down.
GATGGTTGTGCGATTCCAAAGCAACTACATAAGCGTATTCATCATCGAATTCAACAACGCCAGAATCCTCCTTTATCGCAGATATGACGTAATCCGCTTCAATTCCAAATAGGTATTGCTTTAAGTAGTATTTCGAGCTCTTATAACAACAGTGCTCACTCCAAGCTTGAGCTATAGACTGAAGCTCGATGTCGTATGGGTTTCTACCCTTTTTTCTGAAGTACTCTTGAATTCTCTTCATCTCTTCAACACTTAAAGCCAACCCGAGATCTTCACTGATTTTTTTGAGGTCTTCATCACTTGCATTTAATACATCGATTTCGTAGAGTTCAAACGGAACGTTAACACGTTTATACATATCAATCACCCTCATCAACCCATCTTATGCTGTACTTCTGTATGACGGGATTTGCAAGTAGCTTCTCGCACATCTCTTTAATCTCTCTTTCAGCTTCTTCTCTGCTCTTTGCATCAATTTCTATTCTAAAAACCTTAACACTCGAAACACTTTTAACTCTCTTAAAGCCTAAAAGTCTTAGAGCTTTTAGTGTTGCCTCTCCTTCAGCATCGAAGACTCCTTCTTTAAGCTCTATGTATACATCTGCAATCATATCTGGATGGCTTTGCATGGGTTTAATAATAGTTATCGAAACGTATATTAAGTTTTGGAATTTCTAAAAAACCATGGCTAAGATCTACTACGACTCAGATGCAGATTTAAAATACCTAAAAGGTAAAACCGTTTGCATTCTTGGATATGGAAATCAGGGACATGCACACGCATTAAACCTCAAAGATTCTGGAATAAATGTTGTTATTGGGTTGAGAGATGGTAGTAAAAGCTGGAGCAAGGCTGAAAAGGATGGATTTGTCGTGAAAAACATTGAAAAAGCAGTGGAAGATGCCGATTTAATATCATTTTTAATCCCAGATATGGTTCAGCCAATAGTCTATAGAAAATTCGTAGAGAAGAACCTAAAGGAAGGGGCGATGCTTATGTTTGCTCATGGATTCAATATCCATTACAATCAAATAATTCCGCCAAAAAACGTTGATGTCGCAATGGTAGCTCCAAAGAGTCCTGGCCCGTTAGTTAGAAGGATGTACCTTGAAGGAAAAGGAGTTCCAGCTTTAGTAGCAGTTTATCAAGACTACACTGGAAGAGCTTTGCAGATAGCTTTGGCATACGCTAAGGGACTTGGTTGTACAAGAGCTGGAGTAATCGAAACGACATTTAAAGAAGAAACTGAAACTGATTTATTTGGAGAGCAAGTCGATCTATGTGGTGGAGTAACGGGAATGATAAAGACAGCTTTTGAGGTATTAGTCGAAGCTGGTTATCAGCCAGAAGTTGCGTATTTTGAAGTTTTACACGAATTAAAGCTTATCGTTGACTTGATATACGAAGGTGGTATCTTCAACATGTGGAAAGCAGTTAGCGAAACCGCAAAGTACGGAGGAATGACAAGGGGAAGAAGGATATTCAACGAAAACGTAAAGAATGAGATGAGAAAGATTTTAAAGGAAATTCAAACTGGAGAGTTCGCAAGGGAATGGATTTTAGAAAATCAAGCTGGACGCCCTGTATACAATAAACTCCTTGAAATGGAGAAAAATCATCCAATAGAAAAAGTTGGCGAGAAAATTAGGGCGATGATTCCATGGCTTAAGAGAGAATAAGCTTAAAGTCAAGGGTTATAACGGCTTTAACACTCCTATCACTTGGAGTATTTTAGAGTATCAGTGGATTATTTTTTTCTGTGAGATACGAGATACTTGAATTGAAGAAAGAGGTTTGGAAGGATTTACACAGTTATACAGGATCTACA
>CAZFII010000145.1:0-3778 GCA_964518925.1 uncultured archaeon | reverse complement strand
TAAGGTTTTTGACTATATTCTCCACGATTAAAAATTAGAAAGTTGTAAATTTTAAAGTGATGTTAATTCAAAAAAGCAAATCTGGGCGAAATGTGTAAATTGTCGATACGAAATTAATTGATATGTACGAAGAATTGATTGAAAAACTTAAAAAGAGAAATATCACTAAAGATGAACTTATAAAGCTTAAAGAAATTGTAGAGCGAAGGATCAAAGAATTTGAAGAAAAAGGAGAATGTGAAAAAGCTCAAACAGAAGCTTTTATACTTAAAATGGTTGAAAACCTACTCGAAAAGTATTCTTCCACCTCTTAAATCTTCGCCAACCCAAGAACCGACTTTACCCTTTATAACTATTTCACCCCCTTCCATTTTGTATCCAATGATATCCCCGGCGTTTCCCTTAATTACTATTCTTCCCCCTTTCATCTTTTCTCCAACCCAATTTCTCGCATTTCCGTGAACTATAATCTCTCCACCTTCCATTTGCTTTCCTAAATAGTTTCCAACGTTACCAAACACCTCAATAATTCCCCCTCTCATCTTGTATCCCAAGCAAAAAGCTCTGTTTCCATATACAATCAGTTTTCCCTTTTTGTGCATGTAACCCAATCCCGAGATACTTCCAGAGTATTTATTCAAATCGAGTCTTAAGATGTCATCTTCACCCATAACATCGCTATACAATCCAGAGATGAAACTTCCAAGTAATCCACCACGAACGTAATTCGGCATTACGTTGTTGAATAATTCTTCGATATCTTCTACCTTTAACCTACAGTCGTTACATATCCTTTTACCGAAATTGAAAACGTCTTCAATCACTTCAAATCTCCAATTTGGCAAATTCTTCACAAATTCGACAAACTCTTCTGCTATATTGTGTAAAACGGACTTTACTCTACTTCTGTATCTTTTTACAAACTCTTCTGATCTCTTTTTAAGTTTTTCATATTTTACTAATCCGTAGAGATCTATCAAGTTTTTTAGATCCATGATGTATGTTAACTTTGAACTGAATTTATCGCTATCTTGGGTATGTCTTCTTCTTTATAAACTTCGATAATCTCCAAGTTTTTCAAAGCCTTTAACTTCTTAAAGTTCTCCTTGAACTCATCTAGTTCACTTACATCCGTCTTTATCCATATGAACGTAACCTTCTGTTTTAACCTACTAAAGAAATCAATCACTTCATCTATATTTTGAAATCCAGCGTCCGTGATGAATACGTAATCAGCTTTTCCGACTTTTTTAATGTAGTTTTCCAAGCTCTTAACATCTAATCTCGTTCCACCACCTTGATAGATTTTAATGGTTCTATAAACGATGTCTCCTCTCGTTGGAAGTAGCTCTATGTTTTTATTTGAGAAGTTTACAACTCCAACTTTAGCTCCGTTTTCGAGATAAGTTCTCGCAATCGCAAAAGCTCCAAGTACTGCATAAGAAACCTCTTTATCCGGATTTCTCATACTGTTTGAAGAATCGATGACTATTACGACATTTGGCAAATTCTTAGTTAGCCCTTCAAAATCCTCAAACTCGTATCTCTTAGCAATTCCGGGAATAACTTTTCCATAGCTTTCAGTTGGTATGTACTTGTCTATTCCATCTTCGAGTTCGAAATCTCTTATTTCGTATGGGTAAAGGGATCCAGTTTTCTTCGTAGATCTTATATAAATCGTATATTTCTTTGCCCTAGTCTTATACCATTCGATTTCGGGATTTTCAAAATCTCTTGAAATTCCATCTGAAATTGTAGGCTTTTTATCAATTTCTTTTAAGAACTCTTTAATTATTTCCACATATTCATCTTTATCGAGTTCATTTGCTAAATCCCTTAAAGCCCTTTTTATCTCAAATTCTGGAAAGTCCTCGATTCCAAAAGTTATAAACGGATAGTCGTAAGCTGCTATATCCTCAACAACTTCAGCGAATTTCTTTATGTTCTTCTTTAATATAGTCTTACTCGTATTTAGAAAGTCTATTTCAAGTAGTTTATCCAATCTACGCTTTAAATCTTCATCTAAACTAAAATCTCCAAAGTCTAATCCTGTAAGCTCTGATAACAACGCTCTGATTAAGTTATCAAGCTTAGATTTTGGCTTTAACTCTTTAAATACATTCGTAATATCGGTTAATCCCTTATTAACTATCAGGTCAAGATTTACTACAACGTCATCGAACAGATTTCTTATAATATTGGAGTTTTTCTTGTCCTTTATCCAGTACATTTCCAAGATTATCGTCTTTGCATCGTATGGATGTTTTACCCAGTGGTTTAATTCATGATGAAACAATCCAAGCAAGGCTTTATCGCTGAGGAATTCAATTTGATTTTTGCTGACAACGATCTTATACTTTCTCGATGAAAAATCGAAGTAACTCCTCAAAGTATTCGACAATTCAAACTTTATAGGTGGATAAAATAAATCTCTTCTAGCCCTCTTAAATACTTCATCTATCGACATCATTTAAATAAAGACTCATGTATAAATAGCGTTATGGATGTCAAGAAATTCGTTGAAAACGCAATTAAAGAGATAAGGGAAAGAGTTGGGGATGGAAAAGCTATAATAGCTCTATCAGGTGGAGTTGATAGCTCCGTTTGCACAGTATTAGCCTACAAAGCTATAGGAGACAGATTAATACCAGTATTCGTTGATACGGGATTAATGAGGGAAGGAGAACCGGAAAGAATCAAAGAGATATTTGGAAAAATGGGTTTAGTTTTTGTAGATGCAAAGGATCAGTTTTTCAAAGCTTTAAAAGGAATTACTGACCCAGAACATAAGAGAAAGGTCATAGGCGAACTCTTTGTTAGAATATTTGAAAAGATTGCCGAAGAACACAATGCTGAATATCTGATTCAAGGAACGATATATCCAGATGTAATAGAAAGTCAAGGTGGAATTAAATCACATCACAACGTTGGTGGATTCCCAACTAAGTACAAATTTAAAGACGTTATAGAACCCTTAAGAGATCTGTACAAGGACGAAGTTAGAGAAGTGGCAAGATACTTGGGATTACCTAAAGAGATCTGTGAAAGAATGCCATTTCCAGGGCCGGGTTTAGCTGTAAGAATAGTTGGTGAAGTAACTCCCGAAAAGGTTGAAATCGTTAGAAAAGCGAATAAAATAGTTGAAGAAGAATTGGAAGATTATGAGAAGTGGCAATGTTTTGCAGCTTTAATCGGAAAAGCTACTGGAGTAAAGGGAGATAAGAGAGTTTACGGTTACATAATAGCGATAAGAGCTGTAAGTTCAAGAGACGGTATGACCGCTGATCCATTAAAAATCGATTACGACAAACTTAAAAAAATAGCTTTGAGGATTACATCTGAAATTCCACAAGTTTCAAGAGTTGTTTACGATGTGACTCCAAAGCCACCAGCTACAATCGAGTATGAGTGATTTAAATTCATATAATATAATATAGTTTTATTATAATTTTTATGCAATTAAATCGTGACACATTGTAGACGATTTGAACACTTCATCAACAATGTTGCATTTAATTATATAGCTAAATACAATTATTTTTATTAATTAACTAAAATTAATTGCCAATTCTTCTTACAAATTCTCCTACTATCTGTTCGAATTCTCTAGGTAGGACTACTTTCACGATTTCCCATCTTCCAAACTTACCCAAGAGGTACAGAAATCTATCATCGGTGAAGTACGATGAAAAGTTTCTCCACTTGTAAAGATGTCCGTTTATGAATAAACCTCTCAAATGTGTTTTATACGTTTTCGGAGTTATATGTGGCACAATTG
>CAZFII010000144.1:0-3784 GCA_964518925.1 uncultured archaeon | reverse complement strand
GGGACATTTGTTTTTAAAAACTCGAAAGCCTTTAAAGGCTTCAGCCAAGATGTGCAGAATACCGCTTCTTGCAAAAGAAAGCGGATCTAACCCATGTATGTATTACACAGTAGACCACTTGGTCGTGACACCACATTGTGGATGATTTAAATACTTCATCAACAATATTGCATCACCACCGACCACTTTAAATACTAAGGAAGACATTTTGTACTGTTCATAATTCCTCTTGGAATGTTTAAACAATATTATTAGAAATCTGGAAAAAATTATCACACTAAGACCTTAACCGTTTTAGTAACAATTAATCATAAAGTTTAAATCCTTTAATTCAAAATAAACTGTATGGAGGAGACAGTATTATTTAAACGTAAAGGAGAAGGTGAAAGATTTGAAAGAGGGAAAGTAAAGTATATCGTGAAGTTTAAGAACGATAAAATGTTAGCAATTATCGCTGAACTCGATGAAGGTGCAGAAACAGATGAATACAGACACGAAGGGGAAGAATTCAGAATAGTAATAAATGGAGAAATAGAGTGTACTGTAGCAAATAAATCGTATAAAATGAAAGCCGGTGACTCGATATGGCACAGATCAGATCTCCCTCATAAAATAAAAAATATTGGAAAGGGTAAAGCAGTGTATTTAACAATTGGAATTCCACCTACGTTTGTGTAGGTACTGCATATAAGAAGGGTGTTGGAGTAAAGCAAAGTATTGCCAAAAGGAATGCGAATAATCCTATTAGCATTCTTTTTAAATCCAATGGAGTTTCATCATCTATCGGTTCGGGATGACCATGCAATGAAAAGAAGAAAGTTATGAATCCCCAAAATATCCATATAGAATCTGGCTGATTGTAAATCTTCGAAACAATAATACCAAAAGTTATTAAAACTATTGGAACTATTCTTGAAACTATATCCGCTTTCTTTCCCATCATAGCCCTTAAAACATGCCCTCCATCAAGCTGTCCGACTGGGATCATATTCAAAAAGGTTACAAATAAGCCAACCCATCCAGCAAAAGCTACTGGATGTATCGATGCAAATTTTTTCATCAGTATTTCTGGTTTTATTAGATAAACAACAAAATTAAAAAGTGGAGGTGTAGATATGTAGATCATTGGTTTTCCCTTAAGCTCAAACGGTAGCTGCAAACCAATAGCAACGACTATAATAGAAGCAAGAATTCCAGCTAAAGGACCGCTAACCCCCACATCAAACAAAGCCCTTCTATTTGGTATTGCCCCTCTATGCTTTATGACTGCACCAAGTGTTCCTATTAAACTTGGAAAAGGTATGAAGTACGGTAGTGATGTCCTCATTTTCCATCTCTTTGCAGCGATGTAATGACCCATTTCGTGGCTACCTAAGACAAACATTATAGCCAAAGAGAACATAAAACCTCCAGTTATATTTATCTCTTCCCCATAAAAAGTTGAACCAACTGCTGTAGTTGTTGCAATCGTTGCAATGAGTAAAACTATATTTAACCAGATTCTTTCCTTTTTTTCAGCTCTACTAATTTCGAGTACGTACTCTCCATACCTATACCTTAAACTTACGTCGTAATCGTATGAAAGCCTTGATAAAAATTTTCTTATCTCGGTTTCGTCTGCTTTCGGGATTACATAAAACCTATAACCTTTATCCGTTTTCTCAAAGTGATAAACGTCAAAATACTTTTCAACCTCTTCAATCATCTAATATCTCCACATAACCTTCATCGGCATTTACAAAGACTTTATCACCACTACTAACCGTTTCAAAGAATTCGTTTTCAACACGGTCAACGAGTGGAATTTCAGCTATAATCGCTCCAACTGCTAATATAACTTCGGTCTCCTTATTTATTATTGCAATAGGAGCAGTATTTCTCTTTCTCATTCTCAACAACGCATACGTTCCAACTGTTGAACCCCTTCCATAAGGGAATACAAGTACTCTATTCGTTATACTTAAACCTCTTATATCACTGTCTTCCGCAACTACAACACCAGTGTCTAAATCTATATCACCAAAAATCGATAGCGGTCTTTTAGAAATTATGGCAATGCCTTTTGCTTTACCCTTAGAAATAACTCTACACTTAAACTTCATCAAATAGCTCTAACTCTCCTCTTTGTTGGTGGTTTAGGCTTGATCAAAATCCGACTACCACACATCGTACACTGAATTATATTCCTTTCAAAGTCTACATCAACTTCCGCACCACAAACCAAACATATATACGTCATAAGATCACCTCTTCATAGCTTTTTCAACAATCTTTGAAGCGGAGGTCTCTGGAATGTAACAACCTCCAGCAAACTTATAACCGCAGTGTTTGCACTCCCATATCCCAGTTCCAACTCTTTTGACAGCCTTTTTTCCACATTTTTTGCAAACATACTTTTGCCTCTCAACGATTTCTATTTCAAGCCATGTCCTTCTAACTCTTAAACCGTATCTTGGGCCAAATCTGGCTGCAGCTTTTACTTTTTTAGTTCTACCCATAGAATTAAACTGATATTGGATGAATTTAACACTTTCGCAAAAATAAAAAGAAAAATTGAAATAATATAGTTGTGCATATATCATCATGCTTAGTGTAAATGAACTTGCATTGGAGATAGTTGAAGACATGCTCGATTATGAAGAAGAGCTAAGAATTCAGTCAAAGAAGCTTGAAAACGGTGCAACAATTATAGATTGCGGTGTAAACGTACCTGGTAGCTATGAGGCAGGAATACTTTATACACAGGTTTGTATGGGAGGATTAGCAACAGTAGATATCGTCGTCGACACGATAAGAGATGTACCCTTTGCATTCATAAGTGAGTACACAGATCATCCAGCTATAGCTTGTTTAGGTAGCCAAAAAGCTGGTTGGGCTATAAAGGTTGAGAAGTACTTTGCAATGGGTAGTGGGCCAGCAAGAGCTTTAGCTTTAAAGCCTAAAAAGACTTATGAGCAAATAGAATATGAAGATGATGCAGATGTAGCGGTTATAGCTTTGGAGGCAAGCCAATTACCAGATGAGAAGGTAATAGAGTACATAGCAAAAGAATGCGATGTCGATGCCGAAGACGTATACGCTTTAGTAGCTCCAACTGCCTCACTTGTTGGTAGCGTTCAGATATCTGGCAGAATTGTTGAAACAGCTATATACAAAATGGCTGAAATCGGCTACGATCCAAAGCTTATAATAAGCGGTGCTGGCAGATGTCCAATTGCTCCAATTCTTGAAAACGACCTCAAAGCTATGGGTGCAACTAACGACAGTATGATGTACTACGGAAGTGTATTCCTAACGGTTAAGAAGTACGACGAAATACTGAAAAATGTACCAAGCTGCACGAGCAGAGACTATGGAAAACCGTTCTATGAAATATTCAAAGCCGCAAACTACGACTTCTACAAAATAGATCCACACCTATTCGCTCCAGCACAGATCGTCGTTAACGATGTATCAACTGGAAAGACTTACATCCACGGAAAGCTAAATGCAGATGTTCTATTTAAGTCATACCAGCTTGTGTTTGAAGAATAATTGTTTTTTCTAAAATTTTTATAAAATGAATATCACAACCTAAAAGTTAACTTAGTGCGAAAAGCATATATTCTAATTCTATATAATATAAGGCTTGCGCCCTTAAGTTAACACAAAAGATATATCATGATTTAAATATCATTCTCTCCTCAAAAAAGTTCTCCCATTCAGAAGATTTTGCAAGGAGCATTATTCGCACATCTTGGCTGAAGCCTTTAAAGGCTTTCGAGTTTTTAAAAACAAATGTCCC
>CAZFII010000143.1:0-3801 GCA_964518925.1 uncultured archaeon | reverse complement strand
CTTTTCCGACTTCGACTAATTCGTTACCAGTCGATATAATCGCAACAGTCGGCCTCTTGTACACCTTTACTTTGCTAATTCCGCAAGACGCCAAAACTCCAATATCTCTATGTGTAATTATATCGCCTTTCCTTAAAATGAGTTCACCTTGCATTACATCACTCCCAGCGGACATCACGTTTTCCCCTGGGGCTACTGCTTTGAATATTTCAACGTAATCTCCTATCCTCTTTGTATATTCTACCATTACTACAGCATTGCTACCTTTAGGCATTGGTGCTCCAGTTGCTATCTCTACAGCACAGCCGTTTGTAACCTCGATATCTTTCCACTCTCCAGCTGAGATGTATCCCAAAACTTTGAGCCTTACCGGATTTTCCTCATCTGCTTCAAAAGTATCCTCAGCTTTAACGGCATATCCATCCATAGTTGCCCTATCAAATGGAGGAACGTCACTTATAGCGTAAACGTCTTCAGCGGAAACTCTACCAGTAGCGTTAAACAGATCTACCTCCTCTACTTTTGGTTTTGGTTTATAAAATTCCTTAAGCTTTTTTATAGCTTCTTCTAACAAGATTACATCCCTAAAAACCTTCATTCAAAAACCTCCGTTAAATCTCTAATTAAGATAACTTCAACCTCTTCACCTTCATCGTAACCCTCTTTATCTTCAGGAATTATCAATAAAGCGTTAGCCCTTATAAGTGAGCTTATTATCCCAGAGCCAGAAATCCTTATCGGATAAACCTTTCCATCTTCCCATAAAACTCTTACAAATCCTCTAACTCCAATTTCAGATGAAACCCTCGTTTGTAAAATCCCTTTAACCCTACTCCACTTCCTCGCTATGATTCTCGTATTCATCATTCTGTACAAAGCGGGAATAACAAACGTGTAAAAGCTAACGTAAGTTGCAACTGGAAATCCAGGAAGCATGAAAACTGGCTTACCGTTTACAGTTGCGAATGCAACTGGCATCCCCGGCTTAATCGAGACACCGTGAAAGACTATTTCACCGTACTTTTCAACGACTTCTGGAACTAAATCTCTCTCACCAACAGATGTTCCACCAATAAAAATGATGACATCATACTTTAAAGCGTTTATAAGTTTTTTCTCGATATCTTTTTTGTTATCTCTCGCAATCCCTAGATAAACTGATTCAAATCCTTCCTCAGCTAATGCGTTACAAATCATAGGTGAATTCGAGTTGTAGATCTTACCGAACTCCAATTCTTTTCCGACTTCGACTAATTCGTTACCAGTCGATATAATCGCAACAGTCGGCCTTTTATACACCTTTACCTTGTCATACCCTAAGGCAGCTAAAATAGCAGAGTCTTGTGGTTGAAGTACTTCTCCCCTTTTAAGAATTAATTCTCCCCTTTTTACGTCTTCTCCCTTTTTTGATACGTTTTTATATGGTGTTACAGGTTTTAAAACCTCAACATCTCCATTTAAAACGTTTACATGTTCAAGCATTACTACAGCGTTACTTCCTTTAGGTATCGGTGCTCCCGTAGCGATTTTTACTGCTTCGTTCTCTTTAATAACGATGTTTGGGTTTTCTCCAATTTCAACACTTCCAACAACTCTTAAAATAATCGGGTTGGCTTGAGATGCACCAAAAGTATCTTCAGCTTTGACAGCATAGCCATCGACTGCTGCTCTATCAAAGGGAGGTATATCTGTCTTAGCTACTACATCTTCGGCTAACACCCTTTTAGCACAACTGTAAATGTCAACGTATTCGTATCCAAGAGTGGGTAACTTAGAAAACATCTTGTTTAAAGCTTTATCAGTGCTGATACGTGATTTGAAACCGATACCTCTAACCATCGCAATACGTACACTTGAAATTAAATATCTAACTTTCGATTCCGGACGATATCAAAACCGAGTGATGTTTAATAGCAGTTTGTTTCTATGTATTGCTATGAAAGAGCTAAAAAGTGATGAATTTAACAAGATTATAGCGAGAAAAAAGCCAGTAGTGATTGATTTTTATGCGGATTGGTGCTATCCATGCAGATATCTATATCCAATCTTAAAAAAACTTGAAAATGAGTACAACGATAAAGTAGAGTTTTATAAAGTAAATGTAGATAAAAACAGGGATTTGGCTACAAAGTATAGGATTTTTAGCATACCAACTGTGTTGATATTCTACAATAAAGAGGTAATAGGTGGCTTTATTGGAGCCATGCCTGAGAGAGATGTGAAAAACGAAATAGAGAGAAGCTTGAAAAAGGTTTTATGATAGCAATACTTGGGTGTAAAGGTTGTGGTAAGTGCAGTGAAGTCTGTCCAGTTCCGGATGCTATAATAAGAAATGGACAAAGAGTAGTAAGAATTGATATGACGAAGTGTAAAAAATGTTATGAATGTGTGAAAGCCTGTCCTTACAAGGCATTAGTAGTCATGGATTAATTCATCAAAAACGTTAAATCAAAAATTATACACTCCTCTTATGGTTTCGTGTAATCCTCACGTGAAGTGTATATTAAAATGTGCCTTAGATTTGTCGTGCTTGGAAATGGAAACATACTTAGAACTCCTTAGAAATCCGGGGGTTGACGTTGAAACACTTGCAGAAAATTTAAAGAGGGATTACAGCACAGTTTATAAAGCTCTAAAGAATTTAATGGATAGAGGCTTTGTGAAGAGGGAGTATAGAATTTTGAGAAGTGGCGGATTTAAGTACATTTACAAGCCAATAGATTTTAATGAATTCAAGAAAATCGCATCTGAAAGACTTAATACATGGATTAAAGATGTCACTGGAATCTTGGACTCAATAGGGTTTTTAGAAGAGAAAGATTTATTAGAGGAGAAATCATGACCATATAAAATTTTCTTAGTTTTTCAAAAATTTTGAAAAAGCTGATAAAAATAAAATACTTTATTTAACACAAATGACAATATGAAGGCTGAAAAATTGCTTATAATAACAACACATGGGCCAGACAACCCAGAACTCGCAACTCTTCCATTTATAGTTGCAAATGGTGCAAAAGTCCTTGACATGGAGGTTGTGATATTTCTGCAAGGGCCAGCAGTATTTCTTGCAAAGAAGGGTATAATGGAAAACATAAAGTGCTGTAAGTGGTCGTTAGATGCACTTGTAAAAGAATTCGTTGAAGCTGGTGGAAAAATACTCGCATGTTCACCATGTTTGCAGGAGAGGGAAATAAAAGAAGAGGATTTAGTTGATTTCGTAAGACCTGCTGGTGCAGTAGAACTTTTAGACATAGCATCTGGGAGCATTGTCCTAACGTATTAAAAATTTCAATTTAATTAATTCTATATTTTTCTAAAAAATTCGTAAACGTTATATTCACAACACCTAAACTTAAGAATAAGGGGCCGTGGCGTAGTCAGGTAGCGCGGCGGGCTCCAGCGGCGTGATGACGAACGGGTCTGCTGAAATATGATGACCCGTTGGAGCACTGACCCGAAGAGACCCGCTGGTCGTGGGTTCAAATCCCACCGGCCCCATAAATTTTGATTGAACATTAATTATTTAAAGCATTTTTAGGATTAAGGGTGTGTCCAAAAATTTGTAATTTGACCATTTAAAATTTGATTAAATCAGATTTTTGATTCAGATAGTTTCAAATTCGTTGAAGACCAGTTAAATCTTGTGTCTATTGTAATTTTTATCTATGCCGAAAATGTTAAATTATTGGACACGTCCTTAGGGTTAAAATTTTGGTCATATTGTGACGATTTAATAAATATTATTTTTTAAAGATAAACATAACTTGCATCTATTATTCCATCTAATTTCGTCATCTCCTT
>CAZFII010000142.1:0-3819 GCA_964518925.1 uncultured archaeon | reverse complement strand
AAATTTACATCGATATGGAAAGAGTTCCAATAAGCTTTTACTGGCTACGGTAATAATAAATAGAACTGTATTAGACCCTAACCCCTTAAATTATTATAGCCTTAGTCATTAATCTCTCAGATAGATTCACTTAGAAAGTAAAGATTTATATCGAATATTTAATTAAATTTTTGCGTAAAATAGACATATCTATCTTTACTAAGCAAAAGCGTTATATATTTTTGAGACTACTAAAAAATAAGCCGGGGTTGCCGAGTGGTAAGGCGGCGGCCTGCTAAGCCGCTGGGCGTTTCGCCCTCGTGGGTTCGAATCCCACCCCCGGCGTCTTTTGTTATTATATGTAATTACACAAGTTAAAGCAAATTTTATATAACTCTAACACTAACATATTGTTAGTGGTAAAAGGTGAGTACATGGATGTCAAAAGAGTGTTGGATATACTCGGAAACGAGAGTAGAAGGAAGATACTTGAACTCCTTGCAACAAAGCCTTGTTACGTTAGCGAGATATCTTACAATCTAAAAATGGCTCCAAAAGTGGTAATAGAACACTTAGAAAAGCTCGAAAAGGCTGGGATTGTTAAAAGTTTTGAAATTGGAAAAAGGAGGTACTACTGTATAGATAAGAGCTTTGGAGTAGAAGTACTAATATCACCGTATAGGTTTAAAATGGAAGTATTTGAAAGCAAGAATGGCGAAATTTTTGAAGTAGTTGAGGAGTTCAGAGATTTAATTGAAAAATTTGAAAACATAGAGTTAGATGACATTTCGAGTATATACAACGCTATCGTAAAACTAAACGAAGTTCATAACGTAATTATAAAACTCCAGAGTATGCTAATAGCGAAGTTTAATAGATTTGCAGAGAGATTGCTTAAAGAGGTGGAAAAAGTCGCTGAAAGTGATCTAGAAAGACTTGTTATGATTGCAATCATCAATGGAGTCAACAATGCTACAGAGATTGCTGATACCCTTGGAATACCATATACAGATGTTGAAAGAGCTTTAAATGTTTTGATGAATAGGGGATTTGTTAAAAAAGTTGGTGATGAGTGGGTGATATTATGAAGAAAAAGGAGGCAATCCTTAGGGTAGCTGAAGCATATTACAGAGATGTTGGAAGAAGTATAGCAAGAATTGATCCAGAGGTAATGGAAGAATTAGGATTACAGAGTGGAGACGTCATAGAAATTATTGGTAAGGAGTCTGTTCCAGCAATAGTTTGGCCGGGCTATCCTGAGGATAGGGGTAAGAGGATTATCAGAATTGATGGTAGCTTGAGGAACAACGCAGGAGTTAGCATAGATGACAAGGTTAGAATAAGAAAGGTAGAAGCTAGGCCAGCGGAGAGAGTAGTCTTAGCACCTACTGAACCTGTAAGGCTAATGGGAGGTGAAGCATACTTATTAAGACTTCTTGAGGGTCGTCCAGTAAAAAGAGGTCAAAAAATTAGAGTAGAAGCGTTTGGACATGTCTTAACCTTCGTCGTTACTGCAACTAGGCCAGCTGGTGTTGTAATAGTTTCAAGAACTACCGATATAGAGATCAAAGAAAAGCCAGTTGAAGAAATTAAAAGAAGCGTTCCCAGCGTGACTTACGAGGACATCGGTGGTTTAAAGAGAGAGTTAAGGCTTGTCAGAGAGATGATTGAGCTCCCATTGAAGCATCCAGAACTCTTTGAAAGATTAGGAATCGAGCCACCGAAAGGTGTTTTGCTTTACGGGCCACCGGGAACAGGTAAAACCCTTATCGCTAAAGCAGTCGCAAACGAAGTAAACGCCCATTTCATTCCAGTTAGCGGCCCAGAGATAATGAGCAAGTATTACGGTGAATCGGAGCAACGCTTGAGGGAGATATTTGAAGAAGCTAAGGAAAACGCTCCATCGATAATATTCTTCGATGAAATTGATTCCATAGCTCCAAAAAGAGAGGAAGTAACTGGAGAAGTTGAAAGGAGAGTTGTAGCACAGCTTTTATCCTTAATGGATGGTTTAGAAGCGAGAGGACAAGTAATCGTAATAGGTGCAACGAACAGACCAGATGCACTAGATCCAGCTTTGAGGAGACCGGGAAGATTCGATAGAGAAATAGAAATAGGTGTTCCAGATAGAGAAGGCAGAAAGGAAATCCTTGAAATCCATACAAGGAGAATGCCTCTTGCTGAAGATGTAGATCTAGAAAAACTTGCAGATCTAACAAACGGTTTCGTGGGTGCGGATTTAGAAGCGTTGTGTAAGGAAGCTGCAATGCACGCTTTGAGGAAAAGGATTGAGAAGGGAGAAATAGATATAGAAGCTGAGGAGATTCCAGAAGAAGTACTTGAGAATCTAAAAGTTACTATGGAAGATTTCATGGAGGCTTTGAAGAATATAGAGCCTTCAGCAATGAGAGAAGTTCTTGTAGAAGTTCCAAAAGTCACTTGGGATGATGTAGGTGGATTAGAACATGCAAAGCAAGAACTTAGGGAAGCTGTTGAATGGCCTTTGAAGTATCCAGAGCTTTTCAGTACTTTAAACGTTCGTCCACCGAAGGGTATTTTGCTTTACGGACCACCGGGAACGGGTAAGACTTTGCTTGCGAAAGCAGTAGCAAACGAAAGCAATGCCAATTTCATAAGCGTTAAGGGCCCAGAACTCCTGAGCAAATGGGTTGGTGAGAGTGAAAAGCACGTTAGAGAGATGTTTAGAAAGGCAAGGCAAGTAGCACCGTGTATAATATTCTTCGACGAGATAGATGCATTAGCACCAAGGAGAGGAATGGATGTTGGAACACAGGTTACAGAAAGAGTTGTTAGTCAGTTGTTGACGGAATTAGATGGTTTAGAAGAGTTAAAAGATGTAGTCGTTATCGCTGCAACTAACAGACCTGACCTAATTGATCCAGCATTGCTTAGACCGGGAAGAATTGAGAGGCACATATACATTCCACCGCCTGATAAGGAAGCGAGAAAGGAGATATTCAAGATACATCTAAGAGGTAAACCATTGGCTGAAGATGTAGATATAGATGAACTTGCATCGAAAACAGAAGGCTATAGTGGTGCTGATATAGAAGCTGTATGCAGAGAAGCGGCAATGCTTGCAATGAGGGAAGCTATAAAACCAGATATGAGCAGAGAAGAAGTCAAGGAGATCGCTAAGAAGATTAAGATTACAAAGAAGCACCTTGAAGAGGCGATAAAAAAGGTTAAGCCAAGTTTAACTAAAGAAGACTTAAGGAGGTACGAAAAGATTATTGAAGATTTCCATAGGATGTATGTTTAAGGAGGTGATGTAAATGACTTGGTGGAGAAGAAGAAGGGAGAGGGAAGATGACTGGGATAGATTCTTTGATGAATTCTTTGGAAGATTTGGTTTCTTCGATGACATATTTGAAAGGATGATGAGAGACATCGAAGAGATATTTAGAAGAGCAGAAAGCGGAGAATTCAAACCGATTGTAAGGGGATTTTCAATAAGAATAGGACCAGATGGAAAACCAGAGATAAGAGAGTTTGGAACAAAGCCAATGATAAAAGAAACTGGTGTTGAAGAGAGAAAGCCATTAGTTGATGTAATTGAAACAGACGATGAGGTTCAAGTGATTGCAGAGATGCCAGGTGTAAGCAAAGAAGACATCGAGTTAAACGCTACTGAAAACAGTTTAGAGATTAAAGCTGAAAGTGAAAACAGAAAGTATTATGAAGTTGTAGATCTTCCAGCTGAGGTAATTCCAGATTCAGCTAAAGCAAGATACAACAACGGTGTTCTTGAAGTCGTAATGAAGAAGAAGTATCCAAAGAAATCTGGTAGAAGGATTAAAGTTGAATAAATTTTTTAAT
>CAZFII010000141.1:0-3827 GCA_964518925.1 uncultured archaeon | reverse complement strand
TATTGTTTTTAAAAGCTCTAATACACCATCAAATGTAAACTCTTTGGGAATTAATGGTTTTATTCCATAGCTTTGCAAAACTTTAGCCGTTGGAGGGCCTATAGCAATACAGGTTTTGTTTTTCAATTTATTTAAATCGCAAAGTTCCAAAAACGTCTTTGCAATGATACTACTTGAGAATACGATTACATCAAATTCATCCAAGTTCTTTGCAATTTCTCGCTGTTTCTTACCTTTTAATGGCTTAATCCTATAAGCTATTACTTCTAAAACATCAGAAACTTCAGAGAGTTTTTCTATTTCGTTATTCCTTGCATTACTCTTTACAACAACTACCTTTTTTCCTCTCAATTCGTTCATAAACTCCTTAACTAAGGTAGCAGAGTCGAATCTACTTGGAGTTATTACATCGTATCCATTTGATTTTAGGATTTCGGCTGTTTTCTTACCAATCGCTATAACTCTTTTTAGCTTAATTCCTCTTTTGACTATTTCTCTTGCAGAGTTTTGACTCATTACAATTGCAACATCGTGGTCTGGAACATTAAAGTTCAAGTATTCCAATTCAATAAACGGACATCCATACGCATCAAATCCAGCGTTTTTAAATTTTTTCAGAGTTTCATCCATTAGCTCCTTAGGTCTTAGAATTAGAACCCTCATATCAAATCCTCTCTTAAATCTTTTAGGAACGGATACTTTTCCCTAACTTTCCTCAAATAGTTTAAGTCTATGTCTCCAATTAGTACTTCTTGATCTTCTCCACCCTCAACAATTACGTTTCCCATTGGATCTACTAACATAGAGTTTCCTCCACCCATTCCTACGCAATTCGCTCCTACTACAAACAACTGGTTTTCTATAGCCCTTGCCTTTAAAAGTATATTCCAGTGATAAATCCTCTCTTTAGGAAATGCCGATGGAATCGCTATTATCTCCGCTCCAAGCCTTGTAAGCTTTCTTGCAATTTCTGGAAACCTTATCTCATAGCATATCATAATTCCTATTGTACCAACCACCGTATCGAAAACATCTATCTTATCACCAGCTGAGAAGTACTTTCTCTCATCTGTTAATGGAAAGAGATGCGTTTTTCTATACTTTCCGATAATTTTACCTCGATGTATAATCAATGCTGAACTGTAGAGATTTTTTCCATCTCTTTCAGCAATTCCAGCTATTATCGTTGTATCGCAATCCATTGAAATCTCTAAAATGTCCTTAATCTCTTCTCTTATATCATCCTTTATTAATCTGTAGTTCTCTGGATAGAAACCGGTGTTAGAGACTTCGGGAAGAACTATAAGATCTGAACCCGATTTTATTGCTTTTTCAATTGAATCTAAACAGTTTTCAAAGTTTTTATTCCTATCTCTTGTTATCTCAATTTGTGCTATTGCAACTCTCATCGCTTCTGACAGAGACAAAAACAAATTTAATCTTTTGCAAACATATCCCCATGGACGATGTAATCATAGGACTTGAAGTGCACGTACAGCTCAACAAGCTTAAAACGAAGTTGTTCTGTTCATGTCCAATAGACTATCACGAAAGCCCTCCTAACACTCATGTTTGTCCTGTATGTTTGGGAATGCCCGGAGCTATGCCAGTAGTTAATAGAGAAGCTGTTAAAGCTGCAATAAAAGTTGCTCTAGCCTTGCATGCGAAAGTTCAACCGTTTACAGTTTTTGATAGAAAGAACTACTTCTATCCAGATTTACCAAAGGGTTTCCAGATAAGTCAATACGACCGTCCTCTCGCATTAGGTGGCTACGTAACAATTGAAACCGAAAATGGAGAAAAGAAGATTACCCTTAAGAGAATCCACATAGAAGAAGATCCGGGCAAGTTGAGTTATAAGGGATCAATTACTACTGCAACGTATTCATTAATAGATTACAACAGAAGTGGAGTTCCTCTCCTCGAAATAGTTACAGAGCCAGTAATAAATTCTCCAAAAGAAGCGAGACTATTTTTGAACAAACTGAGGATAATTTTAGAGTATTTAGACGTATTTGATGGTTCACTTGAAGGAGCTATGAGAGTAGATGCAAACATATCGATTAAAGGCAGTGGGAGAGTTGAAATAAAAAACATATCATCGTTTAAAGGTGTTGAAAAGGCTTTGAGTTACGAGATAATGAGGCAGAGAAACCTTATAAAGAGAGGTATAGCCGTTACAAGGGAGACAAGACATTTCGATGAATCTCAGAACATAACGGTATCTCTAAGGACAAAAGAAGAAGAGCAAGACTATCGATACTTTCCAGAACCTGACTTAGTTCCGATATATACTGAAGAGTTACTAAAAGAGGTGATTGGCACACTTCCAGAGATGCCAGAGGAGAAAAGGGAAAGGCTCAAAAGAGAGTATGGAATAGGCGATAACTTTGCTAAAGTCCTAGTTTTAGATGTTAAGATGGCTGATTACTTCGAAGAAGTTGCAAAAGATGTCGATGCAAAAGTTGCAGCGAGTTGGATAGTAGACGTTTTGAGGGGTGAACTGAATTACAGAGGATGGAATTTCAGAAAGTGTTACGAGGTTTTCAAACCTAAAGAATTTGCAAAGCTTTTGAAATACCTAATAGATGAAAAGATCACCGAAAAAGGAGCAGTAGAGGTTATAAGGACTAAATTAGACAAAGGTGGGGAAATCGATGAGATAATAAAATCCAAAGGATTATTTGCAATACCAAAAGACGAGATAATCAAATTCTGTAGGGAAGCAATTGAAGAAAACCCGAAAGCTGTAAACGATTATCTAAGCGGTAAAAAACAAGCTTTAAACTTCTTAGTTGGACAGGTGATGAGGAAAACGAGAGGTAGAGCAGATCCAGCTGAAACTGCTAAGATAATTGCAAAGATGCTTGAATCATGAAGAGATTAGCGGTAATAGTACCAATATCTCCTTTTGAGTCAGAGGATATTGTCTTAAAAAGTGTTGAACATCTAAAATCACTCGATTACAACGATTTTGAGGTAAGAATCGTTTACGTAGTTGATAAAAATCTAAAGATAGCTGAAATACTTAAAAAGCATAATGTAAAAGTTTTATTTCGTGAGAATTCAAAGGGAAAAAGGGCTGGAGCTATAAACCACGCTTTAAAATATTTAAAAAAGTTTAAACCCGACTACATAGCGATTTTTGATGTCGATTCTAGACCAGAAAAGAACTTTATAATTGAATGCGTAAATGCATTAGAAAACTGTGAGAACTGCTATATCGCTTCATCTAAACGATACATAAACAACGGTATCAATATCGTTTCAGAAACTATAGAAGCTGAGTATAGATTGATAAACTTTTTACTGAGCAAAAGCGGTTTTAAGCAATTTAATGGGCTTATAGGAGTCTTAAAAGGAGATATATTAATGAAGGAGATGTTAAATGAAAACGCAATCACAGAGGATGCTGATTTTGCTACAAGAATGCATATAAAAGGTTATAGGGCAAAATTCGTTAAAACTACAAAAATTTACGAACAAGCTCCAATAACTTGGAAAGATCTGTACGATCAGAGAAAGAGATGGTATTTCGGCGGACTCCAACTTTGGAAATACTGGAGACTTGTAAGAAATTCAGAAAAGAAGTTTAAAATATATTGGCTACTGTCACTTACCCTCACTTATATTACATCTGTATTTACACCCCTTTTAATTTTAGCACCATTTATTATATTATCTTATTACAAGAGTTTAAGGAAGTTTAAGGTTTTTCTCGGCTTAACGATTCACGTATTTCTACTACAAATAGCAGCGATAGATGCTTTAACAAGTTTTATAACTAAAAGGAGTGTTGAATGGAAAAAAATCAAAAGAATTGTGAA
>CAZFII010000140.1:0-3853 GCA_964518925.1 uncultured archaeon | reverse complement strand
AAAATTAAAACTCAGAAATATGCTTCACAAAATCGAGATTTACCTTCCTTATAAGCTGTGTAAAGCTTAGCATTCTGCTCTTCAGCTAAAGCGACGTAAGAAGCATCGTAAATTGTAATGTCTTTTTCCCAAGCTTTCCAATTAAACAATAGTTCCGAATTTGGCAATCAAATAAAAATCATAATGGATTTTTTTAGAAAAACAACCCCATCAACCTAATTGCCAAACCATCTAATTAGTTGCGAATTCAACAATTGTCATTGTTCTTAAGCAATAATTTTAAGTATTTCGTAGTTCGCCCTATTGGGAGGTGATCTCGATAAACATTACGACGATTTGGAAATTCATAAAAAAGTACTACATAGATTCAATAGTTTACAAACAAGGATATAACGTTGTAAATACAATAACATGGGCTATAATCCTACTTATTGCAGTCGTGTACATATACAAATTCCTTGAGAAGAGAGTTAGCATAGATGAAAAGTTCGTTTATTCCAATATTCCATTTATAGTATTTGGTTCATCTTTAAGGATTTTTGAAGATGCGGGATTTGTAAAACCGCCTTATTCATACCTCCTAATGAGTCCGATGATATACGTTATAGTCTTTTCTATAACTTTTACATCTCTGATTTTAAGTTTAAGACTTAAAGGAAATAGATATTACCGCTACCATGCCCTAATAGGGCTAATTCTTGCGATTATAACACTTTTTGTACTGTTTTTTAATTTGAGAATCGTTAACGCTTTTGTAATCCCTCTTGGATTGGCGTTTTCAGTAGCTCTTACTTTAGCATTTGCTACTATCGCTTTAATCGAAAAAAACGTGTTAAACAAATTGAGTTTTCTAGCATTTTTTTCTCATATGTTTGATGCCTCTGAAACCTATATTGGAATCACTAAGCTAGGTTACTGGGAATTACACGTTTTGCCGAGATTTTTGATTGAAAGATTTGGTGCGGAATCGTTGATAATTGTAAAGTTTTTTGTTCTGTTAGTAATCTTGTACGTTTTAGACAAATCAACCGAAAACTCTGCAAAAAACTTCATAAAATTTGTTTTAATCGTATTGGGTTTAGCACCAGCTTTAAGAGACGGGTTGAGATTGAGTTTTAATGTATGAGGTTGTAACGTTGTTAACGGATTTTGGAGATTTCTATCCTGGAGTAATGAAGGGAGTAATACTCAGTATAGCTCCCGAAGCAAAAGTTGTTGATATATGTCACAGTGTTGAACCACAAAACGTTTTACAAGGAGCTTTTCTCCTTTACAACTCTTATAGGTTTTTCAAGAATGCAGTTCACGTTGCAGTAGTTGATCCCGGTGTTGGAACTGAAAGAAAGGCTTTAGCCGTGAAAACTAAAAACTACGTTTTCATAGCTCCAGATAACGGAATTGCATATCCTTCGGCATACGAGGATGGTATAAAGAATATATACGAAATAGATTTATCTATTTCTGAGCTTGTAGGTGAGCTTTCAACGACTTTTCATGGAAGAGATATATTTGCTCCTGCCGCAGCCCTTGCAGTAAAAGGCAATCTATGGGATTACTGTGAAGAGATAGAAGATATGGAAAAATTAGAGCTTTTTGACTATGAAATTCAAGGAAATACAATTAGATGTAAAGTTGTATTCGTTGATAGATTTGGTAACGTAGTTACAAATCTTAGAGCAAGAGATATTAATGCAAAACGCTTTTACTTCAAAGGCATAGAAATTCCATTAGTGAAAACGTATTCAGATGTCGAAATAGGAGAACCATTAGCATTGATAGGTAGTTTCGAAACGCTTGAGCTTAGCATTAGAAATGGGAACTTTGCGGAAGTATTTGATATTAAAAGTGGAGAGGAAATAGAGTTAGAGGTGCTGTAATATGGATGAAAGAATGCTTGCAAAGATGATTGAAGCTATAAATAAGCACATAGCTGAAAAGCCAAGAACTCTTGAAGAAATGCTTAAAGAAGACTTTCCAACTATTAAAGCGAGGGATGGGAATGAGTATCTAATAGAAAAAAAAGAATTGGAATTTATAGCAAAATACGTTGATGAGGATGACTGGAAGAGGTTTAAAATACCTATAATTTTAGAAATGACTGAAATAGAAGGAGAAAGGATAATATTCGTTAGAGATAAACTACATGCGGAATTCATTAAGAAAGCATTTGGATTTGATAGGTTTTCCGATGATGCTTTAATACTCTACATGTACGAACTTTCAACGATTAGAAGAAAGCTAAGAACTGCTACTCAAGTGATGTTTAAAATTTCATTTTAAGGCCCTATATATCCCCTTGAAGTCTGACAGATTACAGTTTTAAGCCCTATATCTTTCAACGCTTTCCAAACTTTCAACATCTCCTCATAACTTGGTCTAGATATCTTACTTCTAAATTCAGCTCTGTAATCGAGAACACAGACTTGGACTTCTGGATCCAATTTGTAGATTTTCTCACCGATTTTTACAACTTCTTCTATAGATATAAGCTCTCTATTGTACGGTATTCCAATACCGACAAAAATCCTATCTCTCAAATCTATGAGATATTTAACAGCTTTCCAGTTTGTTTTGTGATACTTCTCTGCAAGTTCTCTATCCTTTATCCCAGTGATCTTCATAAAAGTCTCAAGCTTTAAACCTTTTATATCTGGGCCTATATCTGTTACACCTGCTTCTATTAGTTCGTCTATGTAATCCTTGGTTAAAATCGTAGCATTCGTATCAACGTGAAATCTAGCGTTTTCGTCTGGATTTAACTTCTTGAGTTCTGCTATGTAACGAATCAGCCACTCTCTATTCAATGTACTTTCACCTCCAGAAATAGCCATTCTATCTACTCCGTAAATTCTCCTCATATTAGTCATTACTAAGGCAGCTTCTCTTGGAGTGTAAGCTTTTCCGACTCCACAGTATGTAGTTGTCCAGTTTTGGCATTGTGGACATCTGAGATTACATCCACATGCAAATACTGCAACTTCGATGTATCTAAAACCTTTAATCCACCATGGCGTTCCAACACCTCCAACTGGATGTCCAGTCCAGCCGTGCACTATTCTCCTAGGCGTAAAATCGAATTCCGTTTCTATCTCCATTCCTTCTCTAACTGCGGTAACACAACTCGGTCTAATCTCTCCATTGATTTTGACTGCACAACTCCAGCAAGCTCCAACATCACACGGTGCAAATATGTCTCCTTCTCCTGGAAACTTGGATATCTTATATCCAGCAAGTTCAAGGGCTTTTCTAACTGTAATTCTTTCTGGAACTTGAATTTTCTCACCATCGATCTTAATTGTTATGTATCTCTTTCTAGGTTTTTCTTCTAAGGTTATCGCCTCGTTTGGGCATGCAAGGTAGCATGCACCACAACCTACGCACTTTTCTTCGTTGCAGATCTCACCAGCTGGACAAGCCACAATCTCCTCACAAATTCCGCAACGTGTGCATTTACTTTCATCTCTTTTTGCGATTAACATCATAATTTATTAATGCAGGATTAGTATATAAATCGAATTTAGTGGTAACGTTGTTGATGGAATCATCTCCATCGAATTTATCTTGAATGAAAAATCTTTAATTTTTTATCATTCCAGAATTCTACTAAATCTCTGAGATCTCCACATTTTTTATATCTTGCCCCATGAACTTCAACAAATCCGTTGTGTTGTAAAAAATCTAGATATGCTAATACTTCAGATACAGCTAAAAACAGCATCTTTAATCCGTAAATCTCCTTAGCGATTTCAAACGGTGTTAGATTTTTACAACAATTCCAAATCTCTATGCTTCTTTCCATCCATCTATCCACGTATCTCTTTAAAACAGATCTAAAATCTGACTTAAAACTGCC
>CAZFII010000139.1:0-3895 GCA_964518925.1 uncultured archaeon | reverse complement strand
CGTTCCCTCCATATCCCTACTTTTGGTAATTACTAAACATGCTAAAGTATTTAAAAAACTCAAAGTATTTAAAACTATCTTTTTTTTAGGGTAGTTCTAACAACATTATAATTAAAAGTTCGCAGAACATTTTCTTCACGAGATTTCTGGTAGTGATTAAACAGAAGAATATCTTAGCTCACGTTTAGACAAGTTAAAAGCAGATTTTAACTTTCACTAAAAAGATCTGATGCTCAAGCTCGAATTCTATGCTTTGAAAAACTCCTTTCAGTTATGAAACTTTATTGACAACGAGTTTAGGCTTGTTTTAGTGGTAGTTTAAGACTACTTTCATGAAAGACTATGCTGTCATAGGATCGTATATAATACTTTCAAAATTAATTCATTTCTCCCAGCCTTTACTTCTGAGAACTGAAAGAATCAGTAACTCTCATTTATTAAATATAGGTAACTATACCAAGTACCTTAATCTCGACAAACCTTACTCATTGTACTAAAATTAATTAGTTAGAATATATTCCATTCTGAGATGTCTAAGTTTACAGGTCTAAAAAAAGAAGGACAAACTTTAAATAGCATTATACTCCTATGAATAACAATTACAAAACCGTTGGGGGTGTTAAAATGGTAAGTAGATTTGATGACTACTGGAAAATCGACTATAGAGAACTGGAGAGAGACATAATAGAAAATAACAGATGCTTACCAAAAATTCTGGAAGAGAGAGCGAGAAAAATTGGAGATAGACCGTACTTACAATTTGAAGAGGGGCCTATGTACACTTATGCTGAAGTAAATAAATGGGCAAACAGAATAGCTAATGCACTTCTTTCATTAGGATTAGAACCAAATACTAGCGTTGGCTGGGCTCAGCCGAGTACGAATGTTTCAGTTTTCATGACAAATTCTGCCGAACATGTATTCATTTGGTTTGGGATACTAAAGGCAGGATTAACTGGAAGTCCACTAAACTTTGACTTATCTGGAGATCCGCTAAAATATCAAATAAACAAAGTAGAATCTAAAGTCTTGTTTGTAAGTGATGAAGAACCGAGGCCTGGAACAACTCCTTTAACTCAGAGAATATCTGAGATTATCGATGACCTTCCAAATGTTAAATATATAATTGTTTTATCAGAAAAGGGTGATGCACGGATAAATACGGGAAGCCGATCTGATGTTGAAGTTATATTGTGGGAAGATTTTATAAAAGGTGTATCCGATAAAAATCCAGACGTAGAGGTAAAAGTTACGATGCCGTCAAGAATTATATTTACTTCAGGTACTACAGGATTGCCAAAAGGTGTCGTTAAAACTCATGCTGGAGATTACTTGACTGCTTTCGGATACATAAATGCTCTACAATTAACAGAAAACGATGTTTTGTTTACGGCTTTTCCGTTGTATCATTCCAACGCGCAAGTACTTTGTGTATATCCTGCAATGGTTCTTGGAACGAGAGTCCACATTTACAAGAGAGTTAGTGTTTCCAAATACTGGGATTGGATAAGGAGAACTGGAGCAACTGCAACCAATACACTTGGACCACTACCATACTGGTTGTTAAATCTGCCGCCAAGTGAGAAAGATAGAGATCATAATCTCAGAATTATGTTACAATCGCCAGCTCCTCATGAGCCAGAAAAGTTTGAGGAATTCCAGAGAAGATTTGGTGTTATAATTGTTGACGGATATGGTCTAACAGAAACTGGAATGGTAACGTTTAACCCAATTGATAAAAGAAAACCCGGATCATGTGGAAAAGCAGCAATTGGTTACGAAGTTAAGATTGTTGATCCTGAGACAGATGTCGAGTTGCCGCCAGGTGAAGTAGGTGAAATCGTTGTTAGAAACATTATCCCATGGGTTATGCTTCCATGGTATTACAAAGATCCTGAGAAAACGCTTGAAGCTTTCAGAAACTTATGGTTCCATACAGGTGACTTGGGAAGAATGGACGAGGAGGGATACTTCTACTTCGTGGATAGACTTAAAGACTATATTAGAGTTAAGGGAGAGAACGTTTCATCATACGAGCTTGAAATGCTCGCTCGCAAAGCGATACCAGAAGCGCAGGCTATTGCAGCGATTGGCATAAAAGTTGGACTCGGAAAAGCTGCAGAAGAAGAGATAAAGCTGATAATCGTTCCAAAACCAGAATACAAGGATAAACTCGATCCCAAAGAAATAATGGATAGACTTGTCAAAACTCTACCGACGTATATGATTCCAAGGTATATCGAGATCATGGATGAAAAAGAATGGCAGAATTACTTGACTCCAGCGACAATGAGAGTTCAGAAATATAAGCTTAGGCAGAGAGGAGTTACAGAAAAAGATTGGGATAGAGTAGCGGCAGGCTATAAGGTTCCAGGACTGAAAAAGTGAAATAGTAAAGCTTATATATTATTTTTGATAGTATATCATCAATAATGACTGATTGGTGGTAGTATGGTGTCGGTGATAGATGTAGTTCCATCAGTGGAAGAAATAGCAAACTATAAAATACCGAACGCGTTAGAGGCGATAGGAAGTAGGAGATCAATAAGATGGTATGATCCAAATAGGCCAGTAGAGAAATGGAAGATACAAGCGATGCTTGAAGCGGCAAGATTAGCTTCTACAGTAGGGAATGTGTGTGCAGTTGGAGCAGTTGTATGCTACAGGGATGAACACCCTGAGATATGGGAGTTTATATCAGACTGGAGCCAAATTCAAGCTCAGCTAGCTCCAGTGCTTATATTCTGGTATTACGACATGGCCGCCTGGGATACTCAGGGTCAGTTAATTCACGATTTGTTAAGAGTTGGAGCAGTAGACCGTGCACATGGCTGGGAATATGATAGAGTATGTAGAATGTTTCCATTGCCAAAGATATTGCCAGATGTGATATTACACAGGATTACGGCGATAGACTTAGGCAATGCGACACAGAATGCGATGATAGTTGCAACGGCGTTAGGTTTGGGATGTTGTTTGAATGGAATGGGTGGAGCAGTTAGAAGAAAGTTACCAGAATATTTGAACTTACCAAGGACGGCGGTGCTGTGTTGGATGATGACAGTGGGATATCCAGCGGAGGATCCAAGGGCGGGAGGACAGAGGCCAAGAAGACCATTTGAGGAGATGTTCTTTGAAGGGAAATTTGGGAAGCCGTTTAAGAGGGATAAGAGGGTAGTTGAACTGCTTAGGAAGTTAGGGTTAATACAGGATGAGGCGCCATTACCGAACAGATTAAATGAGATCAATACATTAACGAAAGCATTTGGCTTAGGAGATGAATGGTTAACAGATTGGAAACTTGAAAAATCGGGATATATAAAGCCGGGAGTAATCAGAGATCCACCATTAACGAAGTTGCCTAAGGAGGAGGTAGAGAAGACTGTGTTTAGAGTGCATCCAACAGTTCTAAGAGAGCGGGCGGAGGAATATAGGAGGACGAAAGGAATAAAGGAGTGAGGTGATAGAGATGGTAAAGTTGGAAATTGAAATACCGGATGATCTCTATGAGGAAGTGATAAAACCGAGAGCGGAGGACTTTAAGACAACTCCAGAAAGATACATTGTTCAAAACTTAATAATACTTTTTAGACCCTGTGTTTACGATAGATCTAAATGGTTAAAACCTGGTCAGGACAACTCTGTGACTTTTGACCCCTATAAACGTTAAACAATTTTTTTATTATTATTATTTTTTATTTATTTATGATGATTAATAAGGCAGATATATTTAGTTGGATACTGCTTTTTATCTATTGGTTGATAGGTCTTGTCGTATGGTTCTCAGAATTTAAAGGGGATATACTTGGAATTAATATTAAACTCTGGCTGGTTCTTGGTTGGATATATCTAACCGCTATATTTTCAACAATTCATATAATAATTGTTGAAAGAC
>CAZFII010000138.1:0-3947 GCA_964518925.1 uncultured archaeon | reverse complement strand
GTCTATCTCTCTCATACTGCTTCAGCATATTTAGAAAATTGGTTGTGATGATGAAGTATTTTCATAATATTAAACAACTATCGTGGCAAGATATTGAGTCTAAACGGACTTAGTATACTTTTCAGTTCTACTTCAAAAAACTGTCAAAAGGACATTGAATACTACAAAAAATATAAAAATACACTTAAAAATAATAGATTTAAAGCTTGTTTATGACGAATACTATCTCTTGAATTGGAAATGTAAAAAACACTCTATGGGAGGTCTTGATAAGATCTAACGGATAAAAAAAAATTAAAGATTCTATAAATACAGTCGTAGTAAACACATATAGTGGGTGATCCAATTGAAAGAGACTCAAATTTAATCTTAGAAGATGTGAAGGACGGAAAGAAGCATATAAATACTATTCGTATGATTAGGGTATACGTTAAAGGTAGGAAAGATGCAAAAGCAGTTAAACACGCTTTAAACGTCGAAGTTGTAAACATTGGAGACAAATTCGATAGCATAGATTACGACAAGATACCGATATTTATGTTTGGAAGAGAAGACTTGAAACTTATTGAAAAATTAGAGGATACTGTATCGACAAATCTGTATTCAGTTGCTATAATAAATAAGAAAAGAGTTCGGAACGCCCGATTGGAAGAGATAAGAAATGCATTTGAAATAGCTAAGGCGAAGATTAGACTTGGATTCAGATTCGATTCCGTATTTATTTTTTCGCCGAAGAATGAATTAGGTATCGAAATTCATCCAGATTACGACTGTTATTTTGTTATAGGTAAAGAGTTTGAGAAAAATCTTGAAGAAATTGGCGTAAATGTCTATGAAGGTTCATTAGTGCTGAGAAAGCTATATGGAGAAGAGTACTATTATTCTCCAAATCTCGTTGGTATAGTATACAAAAAGATAGGAGAAAGAATTAGGGTTAAGAGTTTAGGTATTGGTAGAAGGTTTGACATCGATAAAACTATTAAAGAGAATGAAAAAATCTTGAAAGAACTGGAAAAAACAAGTATAAACTTTTTAAAGCGTTTTAACTTCGAGGAAGTTTATGTTCCCGTAAGTGGAGGAAAGGATAGTACCGCAACTCTAATCCTTGCAAAAAAATGTTTCAAAGACGTTAAAGCTATTTACGTTAAAACGAATTACGATGCTCCATTTACAGATGAATACATAGATTATATTGAAAGGAAGTTAAACGTTGAGGTTATCGAAGAAGTAGTTCACTTCGATGTTAAAAAGTATGGAATTCCAACTCATGAAAATCGATGGTGTACTGCTATAAAAATGAAGGCTATTAAAAAATATGGTGGACTACGAATTGTAGGTGATAGAGATGCCGAAAGTAGAACCAGACGTTTAAGACCTGAGATTTACGGAAATGAAGTATTTCCCATAAAGTATTGGAGTGGAGCCATGGTACAGTTATATATCCTTATGAACGGCTTAAAATTGCATCCCCTATATTACAAGGGCTTCTATAGAATTGGTTGTACTATATGTCCATCGCTAAGCGATTGGGAAAAGAAGTTACTAACCAAAAGCTTGATATAACTCGATACTATTACAAATTTTAAGCGGGGGTTGCCGAGCCAGGCCAAAGGCGGGGGACTCAAGATCCCCTCCCGTAGGGGTTCGAGGGTTCGAATCCCTCCCCCCGCATGGTAAATTCCCTGAAAATAATAATTCTCGATAAAATCAGACTAGTGTAGGATTGAAAGACTTATTCAATGTCGTCTATCATCTGGGATAAAATATTAGAACTTCTGCCGAGAGAAGCTGTGAAAAGAATAAACAAGACTGATAGAGTTATCGAGCTAATAACTGGATCACAGATTTGGGCTAAGACCGCTGAACATCCAGATAGATTAAGAGGAGCAGGTTTAGATTTCTTAGTAATAGATGAAGCTGCAATGGTTAAAGAGGAAGCTTGGAGAGAAGCATTAAGACCAGCTTTAGCCGATAAACAAGGAGATGCTTTATTTATCTCAACTCCTAAGGGAAAGAATTGGTTCTATGAGATTTATATGATGGGTTTAAGCAAAGATCACCCTGATTGGAAATCCTTCCGATTCCCATCTTCAGACAATCCGTTCCTGCCTAAAGAAGAGATCGAGATAATGAGAAAGACTTTGCCAGAGCTAACATTCCGTCAAGAGGTTTTGGCAGAATTCATTGAAGGAGGAGGAACAGTATTCAGAAATGTTTTAGACTGTGTTAGAGGAGAATTAGAGCCACCGAAACCGAATAGACTTTACGTTATGGGTGTTGATCTGGCTAAGTATGAAGATTTTACAGTCATCATCGTTATGGATGTGGAAAGAAAGCATGTCGTATATTTTGACAGATTCCAGCAGATAGACTGGAGTTATCAAAAGCAGAAGATTGCATCTGTTTCAAAGATGTATAATAACGCTAAAATAATAATTGATTCCACTGGAGTTGGAGATCCAATATATGAGGATTTGGTTAAAGCAGGCTTAGATGTCGAAGGTTTTAAGATTACAGCAACGACTAAGCCTCAACTAATTCAAAATCTTATGATAAAAATGGAAAATAGAGAGATTACGTTTCCAAGGATTGATGAGTTAATTCATGAGTTGAATGTATTCGGATTTGAGATGACTAAGCAGGGTTACGTGAAATATCAAGCTCCTCCCGGATTCCATGATGACTGTGTTATAGCATTAGCTTTGGCAGTATGGGGACTGGAGAGGTATAGCGGTGGATTTATTCATTTGGGGTTTGGTAGATTATAAAATATTGATTAAAATACCATAGTATTATTATTTTTAGAAGTTTTAACTTTGAGATTTCACAGTCTATTACAAAATCTGAATTTTTTAAAGTCTAATTTTCTCTAATCCTTTATGCTGAAAAAGATTAAAGCGATCTTTAACCTTAGCAAAAAGAGTACTGAATACCAATCAAACAAAATAGAGATTTTCAGAGGTGTTACGAGTGATTTAGCTTATTCAACATCTGTTTTACGTAACTATAGCGATTATGAGAGATTGTATTTCACGAGTCCAGATGTAGCAACTGCGATAGATCTCATTGCTCATTACTGCGTAACAGACTTCAACTTCATTGGAAATGAGAAAGATGTTGAAAGAGCGAAAGAATTTGCAAAAGAAGTCAAATTGAGGACTATGTTAATCAATGCAGTCAGAATGATGCTGATTTACGGGAACAGCTACATTTACATTGCAGATGATGAAAATGATTTTGGTATAGCACTTCAAGTACTAAATCCTAAGAGTATATCTGTTTTAGTTGATAGTTACGGCGAGATAACGGGGTACAAGTACTCTTTACTCGATAAAGTTCTTCCAGTTGAAAGAGTTATGCATTTCGCTTATGGCAGAATTGGAAATAGCCCATACGGTTATTCTATAATTCATCCAATTTTCGATATAATTGAGGCAAAAAAGAAGATTGAGAGAGTCTTAACGATTATAGCTCATAGAATGAGCCATCCGCTAATTCATGCTAAAGTAAGAAGTCAAGCTATGCTAAATAAAGTTGCAGAAATGCTGAAAGAGAGAGTTAAAGATGACGAAATGGTGATTCTAAATGAGTTCGTAACCGATGAAGGTGTGGAAATTAATGTCCTCGATCCGAAATATGACGTTAAGGGATTAGTTGAAACGTTACAATATCTACAGAGGCAAATTGATAAGACTCTAAAAGTTCCAAAAGTATTCTATGGAGAAGGAGAAGACGTGAATAGAGCTACAGCTTTTGCAATGCTGAAAACATTCAGCTTATTCTTACAGTCCATTCAGGCTACAGTTAAGGAAGAGCTTGAAGCTAAACTCTTTCCAGCCTTAAACTTGGATGTTGAAATTGAATTCGATGATATAACAATTGACGATACGATGATGTGGAGTGATATCGCTGTTCAGTTACATCAAAGTGGTATCATCGACACTAAC
>CAZFII010000137.1:0-3953 GCA_964518925.1 uncultured archaeon | reverse complement strand
GACTAAAGCCTGTTCAAAGGAGAATTCTTTACACGATGTACGAAATGGGATTAAGGCACGATAAACCTTATAGAAAATGTGCAAGAGTCGTTGGAGAGACTTTAGGTAAGTATCACCCACACGGAGACCAGCCAGTTTACGAAGCTCTCGTAAGGATGGCACAGGACTTTGTCATGAGGTATCCGTTAATTGATGGACAAGGCAACTTTGGAAGTATAGATGGCGATTCCTCGGCTGCAATGCGATACACGGAATGCAGACTTACTAAATTAGCAGAGGAGCTACTAGCAGACATAGATAAAGACACAGTGGACTTCCAGCCAAATTTTGATGCTACGCTTAAAGAACCAGTTGTTTTGCCTGCTAAAGTTCCGAATCTGTTGATAAACGGTAGCACTGGCATAGCAGTTGGAATGGCTACAAATATACCACCACATAACTTAGTTGAAGTCTGTAACGGAATAATTGCATACATAAAGAATCCAAACATAACGATTGAGGAATTAATAGAATACATAAAAGGGCCAGATTTTCCAACTGGAGGGATAATTGTTGGCAGAGATGGAATACTTGAGGCTTACAAGACTGGAAAAGGAAGGATTATTTTAAGAGGAAAAGTAGAAATTGAAGGAAAGAGAATTGTAATAAGAGAAGTCCCCTACCTCGTAAACAAGGCGAAGTTAGTTGAAAACATAGCAGAGCTTGTAAAAAATGGAAAATTAGAGGGTGTTAGGACAATAAGAGACGAATCGGATAGAGAAGGGATAAGAGTAGTAATTGAGTTAAAAAATGAGAAATTTGTAAAAGACGTATTGAGAAAGCTGTATTCACTCTCAAATCTTCAAACGACTTTTAGCATAATAAATCTGGCATTAGTTAACAATGAGCCAAAGATTCTCAACTTAAAGGAGTTGATTGAGTGTTATGTAAATCATCGAAGGGAGGTTGTAAGAAGAAGAGTAAAATTCGAATTGAAAAAAGCTGAAGAGAGACTACATATAATTGAGGGATTTATGACAATTTTCAAAGATCTGGAGAACGTTATAGAACTTATAAGGAGATCTAAATCTCCTACTGAAGCTAAAGAAGCTCTAAAAACCAATTACAACTTAAGCGATATACAGGCAGATGCCGTTTTATCTATTAGACTGCATAAGTTGACATCTATGGAAGTAGAGTCGATTAAAAAGGAATATAACGAGCTAAAAGAAAGGGTTTCACAATACAAGAGAATTCTCGCTAATGTAAAAGAAATAGATAAGATAATAATCGATGAACTTGAAGATTTGAAAAGGAGGTATGGCGATGAGAGAAGGACGGAAATAGTAGATGAAGATAAACTACTATACGAAACCGTCGTAAAAAGGAATAATGCTGTAATACTTCTAGATGGAAAAGTTAAAAAAATAAGCATAGATGAATTGGAATCAATCAACTATGCTGAAAAGATTGCTTTTTGTGATTCGTCTGAAAAGCTATTGATATTTACGGAAAATGGTCAGGCCTTTTGGATTGAAGTGGGAGAGATAACTAAGAGGAGTATAAACGTAAGTAATTTGATCGATCTAAAAGATGATAGAATCGTTGATATGTTTTGCGTTGATTCGTTCGATGATAGAACTGTTGTAATAGTTAGTCCAGAAGGTTACGTAAAGAGGGTTAAATTATCTGAATTTGAAAACGCAAAAAGACATGGAATAAAGGCTTCAGTATCAAAGATCGCATTTGCAAAGTTGATTGAAGATAGCAGTGTATTAATAGCAACGAAAAGGGGTTACGGCTTAAGGCTTAAAGTAGATGATATACCGATTTACAGTAGAAACTCAAGAGGAGTAATCGGTATAAGGTTAAGAGAAGGTGATGAAATTTCCTACGTTTCAGCAAGGCGTGGAAAATACTTAGTTACCGTTACAGAAAATGGATACGTTAAGAAAACGAGAATTGATGATATCAGATTTATGAATAGGGGTACGATGGGAACTGTTGTACACAACGTAATTAAGACCACTGGAAACGTAATCTTTGCAGAGATATGCGATAAGGGCAAGCTTATAATTTTTGAGGGAAATAGGTGCAAAGTAGTAGATCTAGCCGATATTCCCATTATGGATAGAAATGAAAAAGGTAATAAAATAGCATATAAAGCTTTTAACGCCGTTGTAGTGGAGAGGTGATATGTTGAGAGAAGCTACAAGGTTGTCTAACATTTCGACATCTCTAATTAGAAAGATGTTTGAAGTAGTTGAAAGAGCTAAAAAAATGGGAGTGGATGTAGTTAGTTTGACTATTGGTGAACCAGATTTTGATACACCCATAGAAGTTATTGAAAAAGCTTACGAAGCCATGAAAAAAGGGTATACGCATTACACCTCTAATATGGGAATAGAAGAGCTTAGAGAAGTTATAGCTGAAAGATATGGAGTTTCAATAGACAACGTGATGATTACGGCTGGTGCAAGTGAAGCGTTACTAAACGCATCTTTAGCATTTATAGAAGAGGGTAGCAGAGTTATAATACCTTCACCAAACTTTTTAAGCTATTTTACCTATGCAAAGATCTGCAAAGCAAAGACAACTCAAATAAAAACTCACGAAAACGAGTTCAAGGTCGATGTAAATGAGTTTTCAGAGGTCATTAGCAGAGATGTCAGTGTGATATTTTTAAACTATCCAAACAATCCGACTGGAGCAGTAATGGATAAAAAAGACTTAAGAGAAATCGCTGAAATAGCTAAGGACTACGATGCAATAGTTATAAGTGATGAGATTTACGATGAGATTTACTACGATGTAAAACCGGGAAGCCTAGCTGGTTATGAAAACGTAATAGTAATTAACGGATTTTCAAAATCCCTCGCAATGACTGGATGGAGGATAGGTTACGTAATTGCTGAAAGAGATTTAATGGATTCGATGTTAAAAGTTCATCAAGTAAACGGTGTTTGTGCTCCAGCTTTTGCTCAGAAAGCGGTTGCAGATGTAATTTCTGAGGGATTATTTGATAAACTTGTTAAAAAAATGGTTTTAGAGTTTAGACGTAGAAGGGATTATTTGTATTCAGAACTTAAAGAGTTCTTTGAGGTAGTAAAACCTGAGGGGGCTTTTTACATGTTTCCAAAAGTTAACGAGGATTGCGTCGAATTCACTGAAAAACTTCTGATGAGGGGTGTAGCCGTAACTCCGGGTGTTGCGTTTGGAGATTGGAATGAGAAATACATAAGGATTAGCTATGCTACTTCAATGGAGAATTTGAAAAAAGCTGTGGAAAGGATTAGAGAATTCTATGAAGATAAGAAAACTTAAGAGAGAAGATGTAAGAGATGCAGTCAGAATACTCCTACTATTTTTTGAGAAAGTTTTTTATAGGATATTTGGAGATTTAGAACTTGCAAGAGAACTCTTCTTCGAATACTTCGAGGAAAACACAGATGGTTGCTACGTTGCAGAAGAAGAGAGAATCGTTGGATTTGCATACACTTCATCGAAAAAACAAGATTTTGGAAAGTTCTTTAGGAGAAAACTGGGATTCGTGAAAGGTACTAAAATAGGTTTACTACTTTCATACATCTGTCCAAAACCTAAGAGAGATGAATTAGTCATAAACTTCTTAGCGATTTCACCACTTAGAATGGATGAAAGGATTTGTTTATCACTATTAGAAAAGATCGCTGAAGATGCCGTTAAAGATAAAAAGAAAAGAATAAAGTGCTTGATTTCAATCGAAAACGAATTGTTAGATACTTATACTGATTTTGGATTTAAGATCAAAAAAGTCTTTGACAGTAGATTTGCTGAAAAGAATTTTGGTGTCAGAGTTTGGAATCTAATGGAGTTAGAATTATAAATAATCTATGACTTCAAGCATGATTGAATAACTTTATTGGTATTCGATATAATAAGTTTTTGAATTAAAATTATTAATAATGAAGTGGGATTAAATCACTACTGCGATC
>CAZFII010000136.1:2553-3971 GCA_964518925.1 uncultured archaeon | reverse complement strand
CGTTGCACAAGATATGTTGATACTGTGAATGTATTTATTAATTTTTTAAAATATCGAATAGGATTTTGGGATTAAATAATAATAAATCCGAAATCACACCAAGATCTATGCTGATCTATTGCGAAACAGTCCTAAAAGTTTAGATAATACGTTTTTTGTTATAAATCGCAAGGCTTTTTAGACCTCTAAAACGTAACTTGCAAGAGAGATGATTACACATGACATAGCGGTAACTTCAAGTATTAAAACTGGCAAATCTTGTTTAATTAGAGCCATTAAAATTGGAACAGTAAAAATGAATATAAGCATAGGCATGAGAAAACCTCTTCCTTCAGAATACATAACCAATGCAGAAGAAAATGCGGAAACCACTGAGATATAAGCTGAAAAAATCAAGAAAATCCAAATGATTTTCAGTAGTTCAGTATATCCTGAAAATAAAACCAAAGCAAAAACTGCGATAAACCCTTGTATGACGATAAGGATAAATGTGAATACTACTTTAGATATGAAAACAGTTTGAGCTGAAATAGGAAGTAATTTCAAGCCGTAAAGGGTTTTACTGTCTACTTCTCTCGTAAAAGACATCGTTGAAGTAAAAACCGCAATAAAGGTAATAACAAGCCAAAGAGAAGGAACTATTAATTCTATTGTCGTGTAATGTGAAGCGTAAGAAATCAGTAATGATGAAATTAAAACAAATGATATCGATGCTAAAATTTCAAAGCACCTTCTCGTTTCAACTTTTAAATCTTTAAGTATTAACCACATTACTTTCATGTAGAATCCCATTTTCAAGAGTGTAAACTCTGCATTCGAGTTCTGGATAGGATGGCGAAGTAAATATCACCAACTTGTCGTTTGAAAGTTCTGATAAGATTTTTGAAAGTTCAACTCTTGCACTCTCATCTAAACCTGACAACGGTTCATCAAGCAAAACTATTTTCGGATTGTTTATCAAAGCTCGAACAAAGTTTAACCTCTTCTTCCAACCG
Source organism: uncultured archaeon (assembly GCA_964518925.1). Taxonomy (GTDB): domain Archaea; phylum Halobacteriota; class Archaeoglobi; order Archaeoglobales; family Archaeoglobaceae; genus CAYWXE01. The sequence continues at coordinate 2,976 of CAZFII010000136.1, read as the reverse complement.
TATGAAAGGTTTCCAACTCTCTCGTTCATGAATTTTTTTAATCCAAGTCTTTCAAAGACATCTATTGCTACATCACTCATGCAACCAAACATCTTTGCGTAAAAGTCTAAATTCTCCTTGACTGTGAGTTCCTCGTACAGGATATTCTCATGAAACATTACGCCGATATTCTTTTTGTAATTTTTATTTTTTCTTATGTCTTTACCCAATATCTTTATTTCACCTTTTGTTGGCTTAATTAAGCCGCAGGTTATTTTAAGAAGGGTTGTTTTTCCAGAACCGTTTTTTCCAACTATTGCTACTAAACCGTTTTCTTTGAAACTTAAGCTTACCCCTTTAAGAATCCAGTCTCTGTACTTCTTCCATACGTCTACAATTTCGAGGAGCATAATATCTTTAGTATTTTTGAAAACTTTGGAATAA
>CAZFII010000136.1:0-2453 GCA_964518925.1 uncultured archaeon | reverse complement strand
GTCTACAATTTCGAGGAGCATAATATCTTTAGTATTTTTGAAAACTTTGGAATAAAGGAGAATATCGAGTTGTTAGAGTTTACAACTATTACATCTCCTTTAAGTATGGCATCCACTATTTTTGAAATCTTATTATCTGAATTCACAATTTCCTTTGCCATAGACGAATTACACTTTATAATTACAGTTGGGTTTTCTGTACCGTTCATTACAAACTTAGAAGTTCCATTGTCCATTACTATTCCTACGACTCTTTTACCGTACTCTGTTTTAAACACTATGTTTATCCTCTCATTATCCGTTGTAGGATATAACCCCGTGTTGTCGCTTGTACTCTGAAAAAACACTGCTGCTGCAGCTATCATTAGAATCCACATAAATATTATAAATTTCACAAGAAGTCTCATAACTTCACATTCAAAATTAAATTATAAAAGTTTAACTAATGACTAATCTCTTCCTTTGATGGACACTTTGCCAGAACTTTCTCAGCAACAATTGTTTTATTCATTGGATAATAAACGCCTTTGACTGCGACTACTTCGTAACCGCTGACGTTATCTAATCTCATCCAACCGTGATAAATAACTTTAGCAGAACTCCTTCCGTCGTTAATAACAAATCTCAGCACTCCTTTATCGAAGAAAACACTGCCTTTTGAAACGTTTCCCATGACGACAACTTTAGTCGGCTTATCTATTTTATCAAGATCTGATACTGTCATATAGCTCGTAGAATTCAAACTCAGGTAACCTACTACTGCGAAAGCTATAGCGAGTGAAACTATTAGTGTAAACTTATTCATGTTTAGACCTCCTCAATGCGATAAATGATGCTATTGCTATTATTGCTATATATATAGCTAATGAAACGTAAACCCCCCAATACATGTTATCACCTCGAAAACTCCTTTAACAAAGCTATAAAAACTGCAAAAGACGTTACAACATTTAAAGCTAACAAGACATAAGACTCAAAGCTTAGAGGTTGATGGGGTAACTGTTCGTGAAGACTTCTGAAAGCAACTGCTGATAAATAGCTTATAGGAATTGTTACATAAGCAGAAACTCCAAACACTGCTGAAATCGTTCTAGATCTTTCAACATCTGGTATAGATTCCCTCAAAGCTATATAACCAATATATGCAAGCAAAGCCATTAAAGTAGCGGTTTGTCTTGGATCCCAATTCCAATAACTTCCCCAAACTTCATTAGCCCAAAGCATACCGCTTGTAATAGCTCCAAATCCGTATAGAATTCCTAGAACTGCCGAACAAAAAGCAATTTTATCGTATTTCTCATTTTCCTTTAAGAGGTATGCTATGCTAAATATAAGCGTTAGAGTGAATGCGAAGTACATGTTCCACGCCATAGGCACATGTAAGTATAGGATTCTGTAGCACGTTGCATCAAATAGACTAATTTGTGGATACCATCCGAAAAGCACTGAATAAACGGCTAAGGCTACGTTTACTACTATCAGCATAAATAACTTCTTCATTTTTTCACACCTCTCAAAATACTGATAAGTTCACCTATAAGCATCATACAGCACGATATCCAAACGAGATTTACTAACGGTATTCTCTTGTATATTGCTATGACTTCGTTACTAGGTTTCCAGTTCTTTAAATTCTTAACGAGTTCCTCGTAATTTAAGCCTACGATTTCGGAGATAACCATAAGCATGTGTGTTTTGTTCTTTTCATAAAAGTATTTACATGTGAACATGAATAAATCCGAGTTGAGTAAACTAAACTTTGAAGGGAGAACGACAATGTAGAGGTTATCCAAGCCGTTGTTTATTACTACTGGTTCTGAGTATATGAAACTTCTATGACTTATTAGTAGTGGTATGTTTAATCTGAGTTTGACTGGAATTTCTCTTTCATCAACTTTTATCTTTACGATTTCTACACTTTCCTCTGGAATTGTAATGCTGTCAATCGATACTGTGCCACTTGGTTTATAGAAGTTAAGGGATTCAAGCGATACATTACAACCATCGATTTCTGTAATTTTCCCTCTTTTTAATAAGACAAATTTATAATTTTCATAGTATGCATATGGCCAACTAATCGTAACACCTATTATCAGCAGAACTATCGAGATGTGGATTATCTTTAGATTAATATCTTTTAATTTTAAAGAGTAAAGTAAACTGAAAACAGCAATCGGTAACACGAAAGCTCCTGCTATATTCATTAGAGGTGAAGTATCCTTACAAATTACTATTAAACCCCTTAACGCTAAAATTGCAAACAAAGCCGATATAAAGAAGACAAGTACTATAGACTTTAAGTACTTTTTCGAAATCTCAGATCTACAAACAGGTAGAACGGATAAAAGAGTAATTAAAAAAGGCATATTTGCAAATACGTAGTATTCTACGTTTACACTAACCCTACCACCGAGAAACGCAAATATAGATTGATATATCAAGCTCGCTAAGCA
>CAZFII010000135.1:0-3988 GCA_964518925.1 uncultured archaeon | reverse complement strand
TTTATAACCTATCTCAAACATTGTTCGAGAAAATCTTTATATACTCCTTACTACTCTCCCCATTCAACCATTTTTATAATTCGAAATGTTCGAGATGCCCATGATTTTTGGAAGCCTTGTATACTGCTGTTACATTCGAATCTTGTGCTAAAACGTGAGCAGAACGTCCAATCCTAACGTTATTCGCTGGATTCACGAAATACACTTTGAAACCCATCTTTAAAGCCATAGTAATTCTGTTCCTTAGCGCGAAGCGAAGGGTAATCCCAATGGGCATTCGATGAACTCGCCTAAGCAGGGGTAAACCAAACTCCCGTCGTAAAATCAGGATGTGAAATCTCCTACGAGCTTCTACCTTTACTTACCCCGTATTTTATCACTGAAGAACATATTCGAAAGTGTGTATGTTTCACCTAAAAACTGTTAGAATGCAATACTTCAATCTAAATATTTTAAACTAAAACAATTAATTTTAGTGTATTAAAAATCTTAAAAATAATTAGAAAACATTCTTATCTGTTGACATCCAAAATAACTTTTAATGATCCTTACGGAATATGGCCACTTAATCATTGACGATTTCGGCGCTACATTAAGGAAAAAGAAGAGACGAATACTCGTAATTACGGACGATAAGAAGGAAGAAATACCATTTAAGTCTGTTCGAGACGTAATAATTTCTGGGAAAGTTAGCATATCGTCCGAACTTATAAAGGCCTTGGCTGAATCTGGAGTAGATTTACTGTTTACGACTCCAATGGGTAAACCAGTTGCCAGAGTTGTAAATGCAAGGGCTGGAGGCACCGCAGAGAATAGATACGAACAGTATAAGAGTCTTGAAGACATGAGGGGCGTAAAAGTAGCAAGATCGGTAATTTTAGGAAAGATCAGAAATCAAATGTCGAACATAAGGTATTACTCGAAAAGTAGAAGAATGAACGAGATAATCTCTACTAAGCTTTACGACATATACGCAACAATTAAAGAAAAGTATGAGCAACTACAAAACGAGGAATTTGAAGGTTTGGAGGTAGCAAGAAAAAAGATTTTAGCTTATGAAGGAGAATGCGCCAATTACTACTGGGATGGGATAAAGTTAGCTTTAAATGACTGGAATTTTGAAGGTAGAAATCAGAAGAGTTCTGATCCTGTAAACATCAGTTTAAATATCTGTTACAACTTGCTGATGGGACAAATCTGGAAGTACACTCTTAAGTTCGGCTTGGATCCTTTTATGGGATACCTGCATGTAGATAGACCTGGCAGGTTATCCCTCGTTTTTGATCTAATGGAGCCTTTTAGACCAATGGTTGATAGATTCGTCATAAGCTTTTTGAAGAAACTAACCCCAGCTTATTTTTCGGAAAAGACCAAAAACACGACTATAGCGATGTTAAAAAATCAATTCTTTTCAGATTTCATGCAGAGCAGAATTGAATACAAGGGTAGAAAAATGCAGATTGAGACTGTTATGTTTTACTACTTGCAGGAGATCGTGTCGTTCTTAAAGGGTAATAAGGATTCTATCACTACACCGTATATCCCGTGGTGATTTGCATGTACTATCTCGATTTGATTGAGATTAAGAGGCTTACGAGGGATTTGTTGCCGAGAGCGAGAGAAAATCAAATTGATGAAAGGCTTAGAGGGTGGAACTGGTTTGACAGCCCAATAAGACCATACTCGTCTGAATTACTATTGCCCGTCTGGGACATAGCCTGTTCTATATGCCCAACGAGGAGGGATGCTTGGATTAGACATAAAGTGCTAAAGAAGTCCGTGCCGACTACAGCACATCAGGCTAAGGGCTTTATTGTCCATAAGCTCGTATCTTCTATGTTTTTAAAGGCTAAGAAACTCGTTTATCTTGGCTACGAGGATATAAGGGACGAGCTAATAAGGAATGCTGAGGAAACGCTAAGGAAGGAAATCAACGAGATGAAAAGGAGTATAGAATTCAGTGATAAAGACATCAACGAGTTAACCGAATTTTGTAAGCAAATAGCCAAATGGCAAGCAACAAGAATTGAAAGTAAAGTCTTAGAAGTTAAGGCTAAGTATCCGTTTTTGAATGAGGAGAGCTTAGTTCAGCTATCTTTTCCTATGGCTACCGAAGTTGTCGTGGATGGTAGTCTATTGGGCTTGAGTAAGTATTTGAGAGCGGATGCAGCTTGGATGCTTGGAGGTATGATCTTTGATATCAAACTTGGAAGAAAAGAGGAGTGGCATCGAATACAGGTTGCTGGCTACGCCTTAGCATTTGAAAGCGTATTCGAGAGACCAGTAGACATAGGTTGCACGATTTACGTTTCAAAGGTTGGAAACAGCATAAGGATAGACAGAGATTTTTACATTGTAAGCGATTACCTCAGGTCGAGTTTTTTGGAGAAGAGAGACGAGTTACAGATGATGCTTTTGAAGGATTCTGAGCCAGAAGTGGCTGACAACTGCCCGAAATATTGCGTTTTCAGAAGCTACTGCATAGGGTGATAGTGTGAAGGTTTTGGTCGTTTACGATATAACGAACGACAGTTTGAGAAACAAGATAGCAGACATTCTGAAGGATTTCGGCTTGATTAGAATTCAGAAAAGTGCTTTTATAGGCTATCTGACGAGTGAAGAGAGGAAAGATTTGGAAAAGATTTTGTCAAGGAAGAGATTGGAGGGAAACGATAGGATAGACATATTTCCGATCTGTGACAGAGATTTGAAGTTTCATTCTCGAATTAGGCATGACGGGATTTTCTACGGGGAGAAGTGGGATTAGACTTTGTTTTGTGATGACTAAATACAATTCTGAACTCTGCGATGATGAGGTAGCCCGCGACTGATGGATTAAAACCTCCCATAGCCCAAGCTCGTTTTCGCTCCGACACCGTGATTTTTTAACGCTTCGATTAGCAAATTCTTCGCTTTTTTGAGCAGATCTTGCTTTCCATCTCTTAAAGCCAATGCGAATTGGAATTCTATTCCCGCTGGGACTGTCAAGAAAAATATCGGATTCGGATCGTGCCAGTCTCCGGGAACTTCGCCGTGTTGGTAATACGGCTGGTAGTGAGGATTTATTATGTCGAGTTCGAGAATCGGCTTTTTCTTAAGTTGATCTGGCGTTGGAAAGGCATCAAAGAATATAATCGAACCTTCCCCTCCCTGAGTTCCGAAGATTTTTCTTAAATCATTTAGACTTATCTCGTTGTTATCAAGTTTAAATTCTAAGTTGTTATAATCTTTCACATCTTCGTCATTTGGATTTTCGAGTAGTTTTTGAACTTCTCCAGCTAATTCAAGAAAATCATCTTTTTTAAGTTTCTCTTTGAGTTTACTATAATTGCTTTCGACCATCTTGTAAATGCTATAGTGCTTAGCAACACCTTTCAAAGCGGATCCGGGAATGTAGGGAACTCCGTAGTTGCGATGGAGTCTAATCGACGTTTCGTAAACACCTTCGTCCCCTAAACCGATTACGAGTCGGGATTTTGTCTCTAACTTTAAGTCCTCGAGGAATTTATCTGGATTAATTCTGTATTCTTGAAATTTTGATTTCCAAAGTAATTCCTGAAGTTTATAAAATATCTTATATTCTGCTAATGCTTTGTCGGATAATCGAATGTCATAACCGAATGCAGAATACCTTGGTTTTGGTTTTTGTTTGCCCTTCTTTTTTATATCATCCCAACCAAACGGAATAAGTTTTTGAATCTGCAATGATAAGTTCTCGTATTCTTTCTTTTCCCAAAATTCCTTTGCAATACTTCTAAGATCGTTTACGAGATAAAATTCAGCATTATTATCGTTATCAACTTTCAAATTCAGTCCCCTCCTCTAACATAGCATCTGCAAACCTTTTCATCCACTTCAACAATTCAATTGTCTCCTTTGTTGCATGTAGAACGTCGATGGAACTAGTTTCATCTTTTCTGAACCATTCGAGAACATCTTTGGCGTTTTTAATTATACCGATTTCGTCTTTCTTAAGCCAATCATTTGT
>CAZFII010000134.1:0-4002 GCA_964518925.1 uncultured archaeon | reverse complement strand
ATGCTTTACTTTCTCTATGAAATATTTCTTCGTTCCTTAACAATAAAATCTTTGCTTCTCCGTCATATCCTTTCCTTATTATATCCCCACTATCACAAAATGAATCCATACCTTATCAAAGTATGTATATACAGCTACCTTTTGATTACTTTTCAATTAATTTTAGCCGATAGCTGAATTATCCCAGCTGTAAAGTCTATTTACGCAAGTATAGCGAACTTTCATTAATTATCTAAAGATCTTTCTAAATTTAATAGTAATGCTGCGTTTGAACCTAATATTTTCGTTTTTGTTCTCTGTTAGATAGGGTAATCTTCTAACAATCAACACTTCTGACATGATATCACTATCTTCCACAGCAGGGAAACTAGAGCCGAATAGAATTTTATCTACAATATTCCTAATCTTACGATGTGAATGAAATGATATGAAATCAAACCAAAACGTGCTTAATACATAACTTTACGACATGATCTCTGAACGAGTCAGGATTCAGCATTACGGAAGAATTTAAGCCACAAGCTTGGCTTAACTTTCTACAATGTTGTCAATCTATTGAGATACGGCATTTGTTTACGTGATTCACATAGTCAGTTACCGACTTAAAAAACTAAAAATTTAAAAATTCTATAATTTACACTATATAAATTGCAGGCTTACCCGGCATTGCAGTTTTTTTCTTCTCTTCAGGAATTGCGTTAGGATCTATTAGTACTTTTAATCCAGTTTCACTTTCGATAAACTTTGAATTCTCTTCAATTATCTTAATCTCGTTAAGCGGTTTCTCAAGAAGTAATCCCTCCTTCTTCTCTCTAAATACTCTTTTAACAAAGCTACTGACTTCTTTAGCAATACTCCTAAGTTTTTCGTCTTTCATAAGCTCTTTCATAGCTTCACCTATATTCTTGCTCTTTGCAACAATTTCAATCGCTTTTAGTTTCCATTCATCTGCTGGATAAATGTAAGCAATGCTCGGCTTTTCTACGAATTTCTTTATCTCGTTTATATCTTTGATTAGATTCTTTAAATACTCCTCAACCGCTTCCGCTTCAACATCTATTTTACTTTCGTCAAATTCTGGATACCTCTCAACACTTATAAACGAATCATGCTTTAAATGCCACAACTCCTCACATATATGTGGAGCAAACGGAGCTAAAAGCTTTAACCAATCATCTAAAATCAAGCAGAGATTTCTTCCACCTCTTCTGAGGTACCATCTAACGTATGACATCATTTCGAAGAACGCTGCATTAACAGCTCTTCTCGTTTGAAGTTTGTCCATTGCTTCTCTTGTCTCCTTAACAACCCTTTGGAACTTACTTATAAGCCATCTGTCCAGTGTTGTAATCTCTTCAGGCTCTTTTAAGTAGTTTTCAGCTACTATTCTATAAAACCTCTGCAAGTTATCCGCTAATCCTTCTACTTCCTTACTACGCCAGTCTGCATCGTTGTCGTATTCTGCCGCATGCAATATATACAGCCTTGTGACGTCCGCACCGTACTGTGACACTGCTTTTTTCATCGTAAGTAAAGGTCCTTTACTCTTACTCATCTTCTTTCCTTCTAAGCTCACATAACCGTTTACAGCAATAGCTCTAGGCCAATATCTCTCTGGAAATATCGCTATATGGTGGAATAAGTAAAAGAGTAGGTGATTCGCAACTAAGTCCTTACCGCTACTCCTCAAATCCACTGGATACCAGTACTCAAACTCTTTTCTTATCTGTTCTATTAATTCAACATCGAGATTTGACGATTTCGCAACATCGTTGGCATTTCCAATTCCAAGAAATACATAGTCAAAAAACTCGTCATTTAGGTTTTCAGCTTTAAGCTTTCCTTCGTTTATGAATTTAGCCAATATGTAATATGCCATGTATATCGTTGAATCTGAAAGACTTTCTATAAGCCATTCTTTGTCCCATGGTATTCTTGTTCCCAAGCCTCTTCTCCTTGCACATGCCTTATCTTTTAGCCATTCTATCTTATTTCTAAACTCCTCTTTGTAATAGTCTGGAATGATCTCCATTTTTTCAAGCCAATCCAAAACTCTTTTTTTCCATTCGGGATTTGAGTAGTTCAAAAACCACTGATCTCTAACAACTTTCACTACACATTTCGTTCCACATCTGCATACGACTGGTTTCTCGCTGAACTCGTAAAAAACGTCACCAATTCCCTTGCTTACAAGTTCGTTGTGGATTAAATCTTTAACTTCAGAAACTTTCATTCCCATATACTTGCCAGTAGTCTCAAGCAAAATTCCTAAGTGGTACTCTCTCTTGTACAAAGTCTTTGTAGCCTTCTCAAGTAGCTCGTAATCTTTTTGGCTTTTGATGTTTAGCTCCTTGATAATGTTTTCCGCTGGAATTCCCTGCTCATCGTTTACCCTTATCAAAACAATTGGTTCAATGGCATTTACGATTTTTTCAATGTTGTACTCCTTTAAAATTTCAAAACTCCTTTTCAAATCTTCTATTGCAACGTAATCGAAGGGTGCATGAGCGGGAACGCTCATTACTACACCTGTTGCGTTATCCGTATCGACAAACTCTGCTGGAAGTATCGGAACTTTTATTTTCCTTATGAGTTCAATTATCTTCTCGATCAAATCTTCTGGAGCAAAACCTTTAGCCTTCTTAACAACTCTTTCGATAAACTCCAACATTTCAAATTTCGATTCGTATGGATACAAAATGATAAGCTTATCAGAATCGATTTTATCTCCGATGCCATGTTTTACTAATTCGTTAAAGAGTCTTAACAATTCGCTGTAATACTCTTCAAGTAAAACGGGATTTATTACAAATTTTCCGATGTAATCTTTTGCATCAACTTCTTTCAAAAACTCCACTTTTTTCTCAGTGTAGGTAAGTTTTTCATACGCTTCCTTACTCACAAACCAAACTTCATCGTTAACCTTTGCTAAAACGTACTTAGTTGGCTTAATCCATATATTCGTCACACCAAACACGGTTTCAGGTCTTAGAGTTGCACAGGGAAAGACTATTTTTTCATCTGATAAGTAAAATTTTATAACTGTGTAATCTACAATTGTCGCCTCTTCACCAGATAACAAGTCGTGATCCTCAACTGGATTGTTACAATTTGGGCAGAATCGAACTGGATGAGTTCCTTTAACAATTAAACCTTTATCTCTAAGTCTTCTATACTGCCACTCTATGAACTTCTGATACTCTGCATCAGTGGTTGTAAACACTCTGCGCCAATCTATTGAATAACCTATACTTTTCAAAGCCTTCAAAGCCTCTTTTGAAAAGTAATCAACTATTTTTTCTGGTGTTGTTAAAGTTAGGAGTATATCCCTTGGAACATCGTGAAACTTAGTGTAAACCTCAATTGTTCTTTCATCTCTGTTCCTTATAAGTTCTGCTAAACCGATAATTGGCGTTCCCGTTACATGAAATCCAAGTGGAAATAATACATTGTATCCTTTCATTCTCATATACCTTGCAAATGCATCGCCTATTGTAAAAGTCCTACAATGTCCAACGTGTAGGTTACCGTTAAGGTAAGGATATGGAACAGTTATGAAAAACTTCTCCCTTTCATCTGGTTCAGCTTCAAATAAACCAGATTCTTCCCATGCTCTCTGCCATTTTTGTTCAATTTCTTTAAAATTTACCATAGTAGCTTGTAGTTGTTTGAGTTAAAAAAGTTTCATATGCTATATGTTTAATGAATTAATTTGATTTTTCTCGAAGATTGTACAATCTAATTAAACATCTCTAAGTCTTTGCTTTGAGATGCATCCACTTAAAGGCAAAAGCTTATACATTTAAATTTTTGATGAACAAGTATATGAAGATTGGGTTAAATCGTTTCTTCTTAGTAAATTGTGATGCAACATTGTTGATGAAGTATTTAAATTAACCACAATATGGTGTCACGACCGAGCAACTATCGTTCAGAGTCACTAACCCTTTTTCATCGTGAAATAACTCTTTTGAAAATTGTTCGACAAAGCATTTTATAAAA
>CAZFII010000133.1:0-4050 GCA_964518925.1 uncultured archaeon | reverse complement strand
TAACTCTACCACTATCTCTCTCACCTGATTACTATCTTTTACCTCCTCCTCTTGACTTTCTAACACTTCTACCACCTCTTTTTAGCTTGGGTAAATCACTTATACCGTAAATCTGCTTCAATGAACTTAAACAATCTAACACTTTATCTTCATGATCTTCTATAAATTTTACAATTTCAGAAAATTCATCGATAGTCAAATCGCTTTCTGAACCCCAGCAAACAACGTTATTTTTCAACGAACTTTCAAGTATAAACTTCTTTTTACCATCCCCACTACTACCTTTAACGGAAGGATACATAAACTGTGGAGCATAGCTGATAACCAAAGGTATTAAAGCATATCTTGGATTTAATATGTAGTTTGCATATTTATAACCATCTTTCCGTTTTACCAAATCGAACCATAGTTCGCTAAGAACTTTAAGCCAGAAGTTGCCAGCTATGCTGAGAGCCACACCATTTCCAATTGGTGCGTTAGTTTGTAATTCTGTCTTTAAAATGTGTGCAGGTTGTGGTATCTGAAAATTGCCATATCTCTGCTCCTCTAAAAAGAAACCAAACAAACAAGTAGGACAAATATAATCTCCTGAGAAAAGCATTTGATGAGTGTCTGTAAACGTCTTACCAAACGTAAATTGTTTATCGGTAGACTCTCCGCAAAATACACAAGTTTTATTACCAGAATAAACACCTTTAATGGATTTTTCAAGATCATCAATCTCTAATGAAACTTTCTTTTCATTTAATCAATTATTAAAATCATGACTACCAAATTTTGTGCTTTGGATTTCATCTACAATTTCTTTTAGATCAACATTGAAACCTGAATTTACGTAAATCAAAGCTCCGTCCGTAATTCCACCTATGACAAGTGTTGAAAGAGCATCCCCGTATGAAACTCTAATTCCAACGATTTTATCATTTTTAACACAAACGGTTGTTTCTTCATCGTTGTATTCGATAAAGAACTCATCTCCAATGTTTTTTATAACAGGTAGTCTTATGTCCAGTCGATTGTCACTAATTTTTAATTTAAATTGACTTAAATCTAATTCATTCACAAATTTTAACGCATCATCCGATGATTTTAGTTTCGGGGTTTCTTTTTCTATTGGAGTATAGACATATCTTATCGTTCTAACACTTATAATATTTTCAAATCGATCTGCATAAGCTTTTGATAGTTTTTTAGTAAAATATTTGTATAAAACAGAAGCCACAGCAAATCTGTACCTACCCGATAACTTTAATGGTATTGCCTTTAAAAAGTTAGAGCCTTGTGTGATAATTTCGGGAAATAAGAATAACTTACTCTCTATTTGTCCAATTAAATCACTACTTTCTATACGTTTTATTGGATTTTCAGAACTATAATGATGTCCTGTAATTATTTCAGCAACAAATTTCACATCAAATTCATTACCCAAATCGTCAAGTATTTCAAAGTAATGATTTTTGTTTTGAGAGAAATGCCACCAACTCCAACCGTTTTTATATGGATACCAAAGCATCAAACCTTTAAAGAAATCGTGAATCAAACCTGCAATCGTTGTTTCTTTGTCGTTCATCTGTAAACTTGCTGATGCCACAATTAACATGTGGTGTGATAAATCATCGATTAAAGGTAAGGCTTGATCTTTCTTTTCGGATGTTCGTGCTAAAATACCTTTAATCATACACAAAATAATGGAATCAACAAAATATAAGGTTTTGTTAAAAAGTTACCACCAAATTACAAGAGGTTTGTATTTTTCAACACCAAGCAGATGCTTTATCAACTTGTAACATTCCAGTCTAATCAACCTCTGATACGAAACGTTTCTCTTCAACTGCTTATGCTTAATAGTCGATTCAAGTTTCTCGTTAAAAGCCTTGATAAACTTCCTATAGCCGTTTTCGTTCAACAAGACACAATTCAAATCCCTGTTAAAATCTCCAGCCTTTATAATCCTCTTGTTTACGAGATAAAATATCAGCCTATCAACTATGAACGGCTTAAAAATCTCAGCAATGTCTAAAGCTAAACTAAAACGTCTCTCAAATGGTTCATGCAAGTAGCTAATCGTTGGGTTGAGTTGTGTATGGTAAAGCTCGGAAATTATCGTAGAATAGAGCAAGGAATTTCCAAAGCTTATCATAGCGTTGATTTCATTTTTAGGTGGTCTTCTACTCCTCTCTCCAAATTCGAAATCTTTCAGAATTTCGTCAAAAAGCTTATAATATCTCTGTCTCGCCAAAGCCTCAAAACCCATGAGTTCTTGAATGCTATTGATCCCATCTAAATCAGCGTTAAAATCTAAGCTCAAACCGTAAGGAGCTAAGACTTTCTGCATGTTTTTTATAGCTCCTTCAACGAAACATCTTGCAAGGTACAACCTCTTATCTCTATCTAAGTAGTGTTCAACTTGCCTAACGAGCAAATCGCCAGAGATAAGCGTTTCCCTTGGATAAAAGCTACCAATGTAATAACCGTATCTGTTGAAGAAGTGTATGCAGACTCCCTCTTTAGCAAGTAGAGATATCGCTTTAGAAGTTATACTTAAAGAACCTAAAGCGTAGATAGAATAAATAGCATTTATCGGAATCGGCTTTTTACCATCTTCGTTTTCAAAGTAGAGCGTATTCTCCTTTCTTATCAACTTACCATTGGATAAGATATAAAAATTCTTTTTCTTCATAAATATCACCTAAGAAAAGCAGAATTCAAAATAAGCACATTTTCTACACTGACTCTTGTAATTGGGCTTAGGCATTTCGCCTTTGATTAACTCTTCGATATCTTCAAGCACATTCATCAAAACCTTCTCATCTTCCTCATTTAACTCAAGTTCAACAGTCTTCTTAAGTTTTGGATAAGTTAGAACAGCTTTAGCATTAATTCCAAGTCTTTTGAGGTAGTAAAGGTAGTAAAGTGTTTGAAATACGTGAGCCTTCTCAAGCTTATCCGATCTCTTAATTTCCCTTATTTCAACAACATCTCCTTTCTTGACGACATCTATAGCGATAGAACCTATTTGAACGTCTTTATCATATCTATCGTAAACGTTTAAGTGTAGAATTTTACCAAGCTTAACCAAATCGCTTTCATGCTCCATTCCAATGTTACGACTGAAGAGCCAGAGTTTTGTCTTGCACACGAAATAGTAGTTGACTTGAGTACCTCTTATATACATTTCCTCAAGTAGCATTAAAATCTACTGTGTTTTTAAACAAACAAAAAAGTTTCGATGCGTGTAGTGAATCGATGACAGTTCTGGTAAAGAAGTATAAGTGAGTTTAATTGAATAAGTTTATAGTTTTTATATGTCTGTTTTGGGTTCTGATGCTATCATATTTTTATCTCATGGGTATTCTTTATAAAAACGGTTTTAATTTTGAATTTAACTTGGCATAGATTGTTATTTTCAAAAAGGATTGATAAATAAAAATCAGGTATCGTTATAAGTGAGTAGCATTATTTAAGTTGTCAGAATCTTTTAAATTAAACAAGCATTCAGAAAGCTTTAAATCTTGAAACGATCAATAAACTAATACGGATAAAATCAGACTAGTATAGGATTGAAAGTCTTATCGTTCACGTAATCCGCAAGTTCTGCGTTACCCTGATAAAATCAGACTAGTATAGGATTGAAAGTAATATCGCTAATACCGCAACGGAATCGAGATAATTCGGATAAAATCAGACTAGTATAGGATTGAAAGCTGTGCTAACTCGTCATCCTTTATGTATATGCTGTACTGATAAAATCAGACTAGTATAGGATTGAAAGAATGATGATGATGGTTGTTGTGAATTAGCATAAGTTCGATAAAATCAGACTAGTATAGGATTGAAAGGCAATTGAGTTATCTTTTTCTGTATCTCATTCAAGTGATAAAATCAGACTAGTGTAGGATTGAAAGTCTATTATTTTCTCAACAAATGGAAGTGTATTTTTAAGATAAAATCAGACTAGTGTAGGATTGAAAGTGCGTTAAAGCTCCAGCTATATAACCCGCTAAGCTTTTATTAACGGATAAAATCAGACTAGTGTAGGATTGAAAGGAG
>CAZFII010000132.1:0-4065 GCA_964518925.1 uncultured archaeon | reverse complement strand
GATGATATAAACAAGTACTTTGAAGAGAAGGGATTACCCTATTATGTGAAGTTTTATGTAGAGGATACGAGAGTAGATCCAAAGATTGCGCTTGAAAAAGTTCAAGCTTTATATGGGAAGGGTATAAAGCTTGTAATAGGGCCAATGGGAAGCGGAGAAGTGGCAAACATAAAGGATTACGTAACAGCTAATAAGATAATAATAATCTCGCCATCTTCAACAGCTATACCAAAAATGATTGGTGTTACAAAGCCAGAAGAGAAGAAGTACATATTCAGGTTTGTTGGAACTGATGATCTACAAACCAAAGCCATAGCAAGAGAGTTAGCAGATAGCAATATAAAAGCAGTAGTTATAACGTATATAGGAAACGCTTGGGGTAAAGGCCTTTATGAAATGATAAAACCAAAACTCGACAGTTTAGGCATAGAAGAAAAGCACATCGAATATCCATCATATCCACTTCCAACTGATTTCTCTCCGTACATAGCATCAATGGAAACTGCCTTAAAGGATTTCATGAAAAAGTATAACAGATCAGAAATAGCAGTATTGGCTTTCAGCTATGAAGAAGTGGCTACAATGCTTGCTCAAATAGATAAAGATAGTCCTCTTCTCAAAGTTGTTTGGTTCGGTTGTGACGGAACGGCTATGAGTCGTAAAATAATTTCAGAGGTTTGCGATAAGGCATCTAAGGTTGGTATCTATAGTACATTATTCGAATGGAGAGGAAAAAGCTATGAAAGGCTCAAAGAAGAATATAAGAAAAGAGGATTTGGTGAAAGACCTTATTCATATGCTATGAACGCCTATGATGCTGCATGGGTTCTTGCTTTGGCTTACGTCGAAACTGTAAACGAAACTGGAAAGTACGATCCAGATGTAATGGCTGAAAAGATTCCAAAAGTTACAGTTAACTACAGCGAAGGTAAATACGGCGTATATCCAGTCACTGGATACATAGAACTTAACGAGTGGAATGATAGAGCATATGGAGATTACATGATCTACTACGTCACCGAAAAATGTGAATGGGCAGATGCTGGCATTTGGAATCATTCAAAAGATAAAGTGGAATGGTATCATAAACCAACAGTTGTAACTACTACTCCAATTACAACTACTACAATAACGACTACAACAAATGTTACAGCTACGGTAACTGCAACGACTACTACAACAACTGTTACGACTACAACAACACCGAAGAAGCCGACACCAGGCTTTGAAGCAATATTCGCAATCGCTGGCTTAATCGCAGTTGCATACATCTTGAGGAGGCTATGATACTAAAAACTCAAAACCTTTCCAAATTTTTTGATGGTCTAAAAGCATTAAATAAGGTCAACATCGAAGTATCGAAGAACAGCATTACTCTTGTAATAGGGCCAAACGGTAGCGGGAAGACTACACTGATAAACGTTATATCTGGCTTTTATAAAGCGGATGAGGGAAAAGTTTTCTTTGAGAATAAGGATATAACGAATAAACCTCCACATGAAATAAACAAACTTGGATTAGTCAGAACTTTCCAGATACCTCAACCGTTAAAAAAGCTTACAGTTCTTGAAAATCTGTTAGTAGCTGCTGAAAATCCGGGAGAAAAAATCTTGGGAAGTTTAAAAAGAGAATGGATCAAAAGAGAAGAGGAATTAGTTGAAAAAGCATTTGGAATACTTGAATTTCTAAAAATAGATCATCTATGGGATACTGAAGCTTACAAGCTTAGCGGTGGTCAATTAAAGCTATTAGAAGTTGCAAGGGCTTTAATGAGAGATGCAAAACTCATGGTAATGGATGAGCCAATCGCTGGAGTAAATCCGGTTTTAGCTGAAAATATACTCAGCAAATTGGTTGAGTTAAAGGAGAGGGGTGTAAGTTTTTTAATAGTCGAGCATAGATTAGATATAATTCTTAAATACGTTGACTACATATACGTAATGGCTAACGGTAGGGTTATCGCTGAAGGTCTTGAAGACGAAATACTTAATAATCCGAAAGTTGTGGAGGTGTATTTAGGTGCTACGCACGGAGAAGCTTAATGCCGGGTATAAGGAATTACATATATTGTTTGATGTAGATGCGAGTGTAAAACATAAGGGAATTACTACTATCGTTGGGCCAAATGGAAGTGGTAAAAGCACATTCTTAAAAGCCGTATTTGGTTTAGCAACGATTCATTCGGGTAAGATATATCTAAACGGAACGGACATAACAAACGTTCCTCCACATGAGAAGACAAAACTGGGAATAGCATATCTGCCACAGACTGACAACGTATTCGTAAACTTAACCGTAGAGGAAAACCTAAAAATTGCCGCATACACTTTAAACAAAGATGAGGCAAAGGATAGGATTTCGATCGCATTAGATGCATTTCCTGAGCTTGAAAAATTCAAAAAGAGAAAAGCTGGAACTCTTAGCGGTGGAGAAAGACAGTTCTTAGCTATTGCTACGGCATTAGTGAGAAAAGCAGAGGTTTTAATGCTGGATGAACCAACTGCTCAACTTTCACCGAAGCTTGCAGAACTCATGTTCAACAGAATAGTTGACTTAAGGGATAGATACAATTTAACAGTGGTTTTAGTTGAGCAGAACGTCCAAAGAGCTTTAGAAATCAGTGATAAGGCTTATCTGCTTGTTAGCGGTAGAGTTGCATTTGAAGGTAGAGCTGATGAACTGCTTGAGCACGAAAAATTCGAAAAGCTTTGTATGGGCATTATCGACTAAACTTCAACATCGTAACCAGCAGCTACGAGCATACTGATTAGGTATTCTCTGTTGTTAACGTATTTCTTTTCTCTAAACAAGGGCTTGCAATCCTTAATATCTTTTTCACCGTTGAGTAGTTTTACTGCAAAAGCCATACAAGTAGATTCACCACATTCTTTGCAGTTTGTTTTAGGCAAATAGTTGTAAACGTCAATAGGTGTTAGCACAGTTTTTTCTGGCTGTTTACTTAAATCTATTTGATCTCTCTTTTCCCAAGCTTCTTTAGCTTTATCTTCGATCTCTTTTAATATCTGCATAGCTTCATCTTTATCCTTAATCTGAGTCATTGCAACAAAACCGTCTTTGTGAATGGTAATTATCCTATAACCCTTTTTGAAGGTAATCCATTTCTCTTTTTCATTGTAAGAAGCGTTAGGAATTATTCTGGCAAGATACGGCATAATTTCATTGAAGTTTTCCACATCGATTTTCCCTATAACTCTAATCTTGTTTGGATCTGCTATACATGGTAGTATCTCCTTTATTTCCATAAGCTATTTCTTAATTTAAACCTATATTAGATTTTCGGTTTATTTTTTAAACAAATTAACCTTTTTGATACGTAAATTTTAAAGAATATTGTTGTGTACTATGTTCGTTATGAGTATAATCGATGAAAAGGATAGGAAGATAATTGCGATACTTCAAAGAGAAGGTAAGGCCACTCTTTCAAAAATAGCTGAAGAAGTAGGTCTATCTGCAATGGGTGTAAAAAAAAGACTTAGTAAACTTGAAGAAAAAGGTTTAAAGTTAAAAGCGCTGTTAGATGTCGAAAAGCTGAAGATAATAACTGCTATAGTCGCTATGGAAGTAGAAAGCTCTGAAGCATTAGAGAAGATAATAGAGAAGTTTAAAGATTGTCCAAGGATAATAAAATTCTTTGTTACAACTGGTGGATACAATCTATTTGCGTTGATCTTTGCTGAGGATTTCTATTCTTTGGAGAGTGTAAGTCTCGAAAAGTGTTCCTTGAGAGCACAGCCGGGGATAAGGAGATTTGAGATATATCCAGTCCAAGAAATGTATTATGACAGCTACTTAGACGTGAAAGTAGTTGCAGATAAAAACAGGGAGATAGCACCATGCGGAGTTCACTGTGGATCTTGTAGAAGGTATGAACAAAACAGATGTCTAGGTTGTCCAGCAACTAAGTTCTATAAAGGGATGTTATAGACAAAGCGTATCTCGCATAAAATATAATATTTTAAAATTTTTATATTGAAAAAGTTGTAAATTCAATCGAATTGAATTTGAATATAAGCTCATCCATCAAATCAGCAAAATATATAAAAT
>CAZFII010000131.1:0-4234 GCA_964518925.1 uncultured archaeon | reverse complement strand
AAACTGCGGATATGAAAGGAGAATACCCATCAGACCAAAGAGAAGTTGATTCAGTCGTGATATCATATAATTTAAATAAATTTAAATACTTCAACAATGTTATATCATCACTAAATTTTTTATAAAAGTTTAAATTTTTTATTGGGAATTTACATGTTGTTTATGTGACAAACACGATATAGTATGATAAAACTTAAAAATATGCAATCAATACAGATACTTAGAGGTGATCGTAATGGGTTTAGAAAACGTATATAGAGAGTTTATAGATCTTGTACAGCTACCAGACAACGAGGAAAAAGAAAAGGCAATGCAGAACTTCTTTGATAGGCTAAACAAAATGAAACTACCAGAATACTTCAACTGGGCTGAAGAAGTGTTTGACGGTATCCACCTAAAGGACAGAGGTAGCCAGACTGCATTGCTCTGGGTAAACTTGGACACAGGTGAAGAACAGAAGTACAGTTACAATGAATTTGCCTCTGAAGGTAACAAACTTGTAAACTACCTAAGAGGGCACGGCGTAGAAAAGGGAGACAGCTTCTACGTAATGGTTCCCCTAATTCCAGAGATTTGGTTTGCTACGTATGCAATTGTTAAGGGAGGATTTGTTGGAGTACCAACTGCTACAACGATGACCGCTAGAGATTTAGAATTCAGATTTAACACGTATCCGCCAGAAGCTATACTTGCAGATGAGGCATCTGCTAAGGTAATAGATGAAGCGATTCAGAAGACTGGAGTAAAACCAAAGGTAAAGATAGTAGTAGGTGAAAGAGAAGGATGGGAAAGTTATGATAATGTAAGAGAAGAAAAATCTACAGCTGAAGCAGCAAAGACTAAGTCTGATGATGTAATATTCTGCTTCTTCACGTCTGGAACTACTGGATTACCAAAGAGAGTAGCCCATACTGCTACTTCATATCCACTTGGACATCTAATAACTGCGATGATCATCAACGTACATCCGGGAGATATTCACAACAACTTAAGTGCTCCGGGCTGGGCTAAATATGCATGGAGCACATTCTTCGCTCCGCTGTCAGTTGGAGCAACAACAACTGGATTCTACTATACGGGAAGGTTAAATGGAGACAAGTATTTGAATGCAATAGCAACGTACGACGTCAACACATTCTGTGCACCACCAACTGCATGGAGACTATTCATGCTATCTGATTTAAGCAAGTTCAAGTTTGAAGCTTTGAGAGATCCAGTAAGTGCAGGTGAACCACTTAATCCAGAGATATTCGAAAAGTGGAAGGAATACACTGGAACGGAGATAAGAGACTTCTACGGTCAGACTGAATCTACAGCCATGATTGGAAATCCGCCATGGTATAAAGGAGGAAAAATCGTTCCGGGATCATTTGGAAGACCAACGTTCATGTACGATATAACGATTGTTGACGATAACGGAAATGAGATAACAAAGCCCGGTGAAGTTGGACACATAGTAGTTAGACTCGACAGATGGAGACCAATTGGTTTATTCAAGGAGTACATGGGCAATCCAGAAAAGATGAAAGAAGTATTCGTTGGAAACTACTACTACACAGGAGATAAGGCATACTTTGATGAGAGAGGATACTGGTTCTTCGTTGGAAGGGCAGATGACGTTATCAAGACATCAGACTACAGAGTCGGCCCATTCGAAGTTGAAAGTGCCTTAATAGAACATCCAGCAGTTGCTGAAGCGGCAGTGGTCGGAAGTCCAGATCCGATAAGATATCAGCTCGTTAAGGCATTCGTAATACTAAAGCCAGGATATGAGCCATCAAGAGAACTTGCACTAGAACTATTCAAGCACTGTAGAAACATACTGGCAAGATACAAGATACCAAGAATAATTGAATTCGTTCCAGAATTACCAAAGACAATCAGCGGTAAGATTAGGAGAGTAGAACTCAGAAAGCTTGAAGAGGAGAGAAAGAAGAAAGGAGAAAGAGGAGAACACGAATACTTCTACGACGAGTTCCCAGAACTCAAATCTAAATCTTCATAATTTTTATTTTATTTTTTGTAAAATAATTTGGAAAGTTTATCCGTTATTAACAATACAAATCTATATCTATTGATTAGGTAAAATTATAACAGAAAAAGGTTAAATTTAGAGTGAGAATTCTTTGAGAGAAGAAACACGGTGGTGAAATAGATGCCAGAGAAAAGAGACGTGGTAGTCTTAGGAGTTGGAATGACGAAATTTGGGAGGCATCCGGATAAATCGCTCGTGGATTTATTTGCTGAAGCATTCTTTGAAGCGTTTGAGGAGTCAAATATAGAATTAAAAGATATTGAGGCATTATACTTTGGAAACTTCGTTGGAGAGATGACAGATGGTTCAGCAAATCTAGCTGGATTCATGGCTGATGAGGTTGGGCTTAAGGGAATTCCAGCAACGAGGTATGAAGGAGCTTGTGCCTCATCAAGTGTAGCTTTTAGAGAGGCTGTGAGAGCTGTTGCTGCAGGTTATTATGATTGCGTTGTAGTTGGAGGGAGCGAGAGATTAGCTTCCGCTGGAACTGCCGTGGGAACAAGAGCTTTGGCAACAGCTGTCGATGGTGTTTATGAGATAAACGCTGGACTAACTTTTCCAGGAGTTTTCGCTTTAGCGGCGAGACTTTATTCAAAGACTTACGACATACCACTTGAAAAGCTTAGAGAGATGATGGCTTACGTCTCAATTAAGAATCACAAGTATGGAGCGATAAATCCAAAAGCACAGTTTTATGGAAAGTTTGGTGATTTGAAAGTTGAAGACGTACTAAATTCAAGGATGATATGCTCACCTCTAACACTCTTCGACTGTTGTCCGATGACCGATGGTGCAAGTGCGGCAATTGTGGCTTCAGAAGACTTTGCAAAGGAAGTATTCGATAAAGATCTAATTTACGTAAGAGGTACTGGACAAGCTTCTGCTGGAAGTCTATTTAGGCAAAAGGAAGATATAATTAAAGCAATTCCAAGGAGACTGTCTTCTCAAATGGCTTTCAAAGAGGCTGGATTGACTCCAAAGGATATAGACTTCGTTGAGTTACACGACTGTTTCACAATAGCTGAAATAATAGCTTTGGAGGCAATGGGATTTTTCGAATACGGAAAGGCTTGTAGTGCTGCAATGGATGGAGTGACGTGGGTTGACGGTGATTTACCAGTAAATCCAGATGGAGGGTTGATTGGAAAAGGACATCCAGTTGGTGCTACTGGTGTTTCACAGATATATTCAGCAGTAAAGATACTAAGAGGTGAATACAAGCATAATCCAATACCAGATGCTGAAACGGCTATGACTGATACCCTTGGAGGAGATTTCGGAACACTTACAAACATAATCCTAAGTGTTCACAGGAGGTGAAATTGTGGGCTTCACAGAGTTTTTTAATGCACTACTCGAAGGTAAACTGATAGGACAGAAGTGCAAAGACTGCGGAGCTTATACATGCCCACCAAAAGCTACTTGTGATAACTGCAAGAGTAGAAATCTTGAGAAAGTAGAGCTAAGTGGAAAGGGAACGATTAGATCGTTTACTACGATATACGTAGCTCCATCTGGATACGAAAAAGAAGCTCCGTATGTAGTTGCATTAGTTGAGCTTGATGAGGGCCCATGGATACTTGGAAGGATTGACATCGATCCAAAAGAAGCTGATGAACTCGATCAGGCTTTGATTGGTAAAAGAGTCAGCGTATTTGCTAAGGAGTTCCCAGTTGAACCGTTTTATCCAGATAAGAGCAAGAGAGTAGTTCCGATGTTTAAGCTTGAAGAATAATTTTTTATTTTTTTGGTGGTAGTGATGGATTTTTCGTTAGATGAAGATTTAAGGCTTTTACAACAGGCTGTTAGGGAGTTCGCTGAAAAGGAGATAAAACCTTACGGCAAGGAATACGATGAGAAAAAGGAGTACCCATGGGATATATATAGAAAAGCTGCTAAGCTTGGATTCATTGGGGCAAGCGTTCCCGAGGAGTACGGAGGAGCTGGATTGGGTAGGTTGGCTGAAGCAATAATAAGCATTGAATTAACGAGAGCAGACAGCAGTATAGGCTCAGCAATAGATCTTGCAACTTTAGGAGTTCCAATGGTGCTAAACTATGGAACTGAAGAGCAGAAGGAGAAGTTTATTCCAAAAGTAGTTAAAGGTGAAGCTCCTTCGGCAATTGCTGTAACAGAGCCCGATTGCGGAACTGATGTTGCAGCGATGAAGACTAAAGCCGTTTTAGATGGAGATGAATG
>CAZFII010000130.1:0-4253 GCA_964518925.1 uncultured archaeon | reverse complement strand
CGTATCCCTATAGAAAGATTTAAATAGTTTAATCTCAAAGTCAAATGAGTTGAGGTGTCGAATTTGGATGGAAAGCCTGTAAAGGTAGGAGAAATTAGAGAAGTAAGAATAGAGGCAATTGGTAATAAGGGAGATGGAATAGCAAAAGTAAACGGTTTTGTTATATTCGTACCGGGAACAGAGCTGAACGACAAAGTTAAGATTAAGATTACGAAGGTCTTCAAAAAATTTGGCTTTGGAGAAATTGTAGATTAGAGCTCTTTGACGATTTTCTCGGACTTCTCGATTAAACTTTTAATTTCTTCTATTTCCTTTTTTAGTTTTTCTATTTTTTCGTATCCGTTTTCTCTTATCACCGCTCCGTAGGGCGTTGGATCGATAATCCCAGACTGCTCTAGAACCCTTAAAGAATACCTAACCCTATGTTTTGGCATTTTTAGTAGCTCGGAAAGCCTAAATATCCCTATTGGTTGATTCTTTATTACAGCCTTTAAAACCTCTAAGTGTCTTAGAGATATCTCAGCCTCCATCTTTAGTTTACGAAACACCATAACACGTATTGTTTTTTTCATTTAAAAAGTTTTATTTAATAGGGAGTTGCCAAGCTCTCCTCGTCTTTGTAAACCTTCTCGTCTATAATCATGTCCCCACTGACAATCGGTTTTGGTTCTTTTACAGCTTCAATTCTGTATAGACAGGATTTATACCAGTTGTAATCTACTTTTACGCCTAATTTCTTAACAATTGGTAGTTTGTCTTGAAATCTAAAGAAGTTCTTCTCCTCTTCTGGATATACGTTGAACTTTCTTCGAATGTCAGTTATCACAAATCCCATTTCGTGCAAAATCCTTTGAATTTCATACCACTTCTCCCTTGAAGCTTCTAATGTGGTTAATCCGAAGTATCCAGAGCAGCCGATACCCTTCAAAGCGGATACTCCTCTTGATAAGAAGAGTTTTATACCGGGAATTGTTTCAACGGGATCCGTGACAAATACGTCAAATCTCCTTTTGAGATCCTCTGGAAGTTCTCTTTGTACATCACAAACGAATGCCTCAACATTTAAAGAGTACTTCTTTGCAACATCGTTTATGAAATTAATCAGTCTCTCATCGATATCTATTACTACTATTTCCTCTGGAATACCAGTTAAAGCTGAAGCTATGCTGAATAAGTCATCGTCTCCAACGACAAAAATCTTCCTGTTCAAATCTCCTCTCTCGTAGACGAATTCTACCCTTCTAATCACTCCTTCAGCACTTATAAATCCCTGATCGTATTTTTCAATAGCTTCTGGACGATCCTTTGCAATCTCCTTGTAATCCTTTAGAATCTCTTTAAAGTAATCCGAGATAACGTATCCAGTACCCTCGCAGCATTCACATTGAAATCTTCCAAGGTGTTTTATGTTCTTATCTTTACAAAACTCTAATCCCTTCTCCGTAATTTCAACGATTCCATTTTCAATCTTTATCAATCCCAAGTCTGTTAACTCAGTAAGTACTTCAAGGAACTCCTTAAGTGATGCATCCTGCCAATCTATTAGTTCATAAACTCCAGTCTTTCCACTAATAAGCCTTTGAAGGATTTGAGTCTTTATCCTATCCATTTTCAACCCCTGTCGAGTATTACGTGTCTATACCATTTAGGCTTGAACTTCTCTATAAACAGTTTAAAAGCCTTTTCAGCTTTTTCTACATCTCCACATGTAAATATGTCGAGGTTTACGAGCTCGTATTCTGGCCATGTATGTACTGATACATGGCTTTCAGAAATCAAAACTACTCCAGTTACTCCATGCGGATTAAACTGTTTGTAAACACTACCGACTTTATTTAAGCCAGCCTCTTTTACGACTTCCTCAATTATCCTTCTCACATTCTCCTCCTTGGCTATTAAATCGCTTGACACCCCATACAGTTCCGCAATTATATGCCTCCCAACTATCAAATCTACCACCTCCTTTTAATTTTTTACGGGTTTTCTAAGCTTTAAATCGATTTTAATTAGCTTTATTTAGATATACACTGTTTTGACCAAGCAAAACTTGAAATAATTTGATTTTTAAATTTTTCGATGAAGTTAAACAGCTATCTACTGTTTAAAATCGACTAAAAAAGTTAGGAATTGAGAGAAATTGAAATTTTTAGCGATATTTTAATCCACTTAAATCATCTCTGGGAATTACTTTCCGTTTTTGATATGTAATAGCAGAACCAAATATTTTCAAAAATAAATTCAGTAAGTCTTTGCTAAAGCTGAAAGTTCTGCCTTAGCTCCGCAAACGATACATCTACCCTCTTTTTGGATTTCAAGATCTTTTGGAATCTCGACGAACCAACCAAGAAAACTACCACCTAAATCTTCAAGAACTTCGCCACATTCTGGATTATTACATGCATGAAATATCGCTACACCTTTTCCTATCCATTCTGGAATATCCTCTATGTTTTCAAAGTATCTAATCCTTAATAGCATCTCGTTGTAAGCCTTATTTAACAATCTATTCTTCATATCACTTGCCCATTTGAGTATTCTCTCAGACGTTACATCTTTAAAATCGATGTCGAACTTCTTCTTTTCATCTCTAAAAGATACAACTACTCTGTTGTTATCAGCCTCCTTCGGGCCTATTTCGAATCTAATTGGTACTCCTTTAAGCTCCCACTTGTAATACTTCGCTCCGGGTCTATCCTCGCTTTCATCCAGCAAAACCCTAAATCCAAAGCTTTTAACTCTTTCAAAGAGTTTTTTAGACAAATCCATTACCTTAGACTCCTTACCTTTATAAAGTATTGGGATTATCACGATTTGAATTGGTGCAACTTCAAATGGAAGAACTAAACCCAAATCATCTCCGTGAATACTTATCAACGCTGCAATGCACCTTTCCGAAATGCCATAACAGGTTTGGTGAACGTAGTGTTGTTGTCCATCTACTCCCTCATATTTTATATCAAAGGTTTTGGCGAAGTTATCCGCTAAGTTATGAACTGTAGCTATCTGCAGAGTTCTACCATCTGGCATTATAGTATCAAACGCTATTGTGTAAGCAGCTCCTGGAAACTTATCCCAGTCAGGACGTCTAAGGATCAGATATGGAATAGCTAAGAAATCGTAAAATTCCTTATAAAGCTTTATAGCCTCTTTAACTTGCTCTTCTGCTTCTTTGTAAGTTCTGTGTGCTGTGTGTGCTTCTTTAAAAGATGTTATCTCTCTAAGTCTTATTAGGGGGCGGGTATGCTTTGTCTCGTATCTAAACGTGTTTACGATTTGATAAACTTTTAACGGCAAATCTGCATGACTCCTAATCCAAAGTTTAAATATTGGATACATCGCCGTTTCACTTGTAGGTCTCAAAGCAAGTTTAACGTCTAACTCTGTTAATCCTCCGTGTGTAACCCAGTATACTTCATCTTCAAAACCCTTTATGTGTTCACTCTCTTTTCCAAGTTCTGTTTCTGGAATTAGTGCAGGAAAATACACTTCCTGATGATCCCTATCCATTATCTCTCTAAGTTTTGAGTAAACGAGTTGCCTTAGCTTAAAGCCAAATGGATACCAGACGTATAAACCCTTTACTGGATACCTCACATCCATTATCTCCGCTTGCTGAATTAACTCATGATACCACTCTGAAAAGTTCTCCTTTGGTGGCAGTGTCATTATTGGTAGTTGTCTGCATTCAATATTTATGTCTTAAGATTCATTCAAAACTATGAGAATATCACTAAAAATCGGAAATCTTGCACTAATTTCTGCAATTGCATTCACGATATATTTAGCATGTATTTCTAGATATTTTCCAAATCCGCTTAGATTTTTCATATTGATAATTTGCTGGTTTTCAATGATTTATTCCACTCATTGCTTATCGCATTACATTACTGGGAGGATTTTAGGAATAAAATTCAGTCATTATACGTTTTCGAGATCTATGCTTTCAAAAGCTGGAATTTCAAGGATTTTCTCTGCTAAGGTTTTTCTAACGCTTATAATAAAAGAGAAAAGAGATGGTTTAAGGATGTTTATAATGTTTATATCGGGCCCTTTAGCATCTATGCTATCTCCTCTCGCTATTGTAGCGATTTCATACAGTTTTGATAAAATCTCTGCATTGATTTTGTTAATTTTAACAATCTTTAACATAGTGTTTACGGGATACTACAGTTATAAATACGGATGCATAAGAAAGGGAATAGATTCATTGAAAAGGAAAAATTCAAATAATCGATTGGCTAATCATGAAAGAT
>CAZFII010000129.1:0-4333 GCA_964518925.1 uncultured archaeon | reverse complement strand
CTGATTATTGTGGGTTTGATTACGTAATCTATTTATGCCGATGCCCCTTAACGTTATTAAGGGCTCGTAGCTCAGAGGTAGAGCGCCGCCTTCGCAAGGCGGAGGCCCCGGGTTCGAATCCCGGCGAGTCCACTTTTCAATTCAATTCCAGTTTAAATTCCTTTGATAAAGCGATTTAGAAAAATCGTAGCGTTAAAATGAAATTCTTCTAATGTAAAATTTCTCTCCTCCAAATTCTACTACTGCAAGTTTACCCTCTTTAACGAGCTTTTCGACGATTGAATAGTCCGCATTTGCCTTCTTTAACAATTCGTTAATAGCCTTCTCACGTAAGGGATGAACAGACGTAATACTCAGCAAATCTTTTTCTATATCACCGCTAAATCCGAAATCCAATCCTTCACAGCTTATTAGAAGTTCAGTCTCTACGTATTTTGAAAAAGTCTGATAAGCCTTGTTTATTACTTCTTCCTTAGCGGGTTTAACCCATTTCTCAGCGGGAGGCCTTATGGGAATCGATATATAAGCTTTATCAGGTTTCAGCTTGTGTAAAAATTCTGCTACTTTGTTGAAATCGTATTTTACAGCATCTATAAGCATAGTTTCGGTGATAACTTTTCCCTTAAAATCTCGCCTAAAATCTATGAGGTTTTCTAAGATTGCAGAGAGTTTTAGACTTTTATGTGGTCTGTTTATAGATTTCCAAATGCTTTCATCAACAGCATCAACCTTAAACGAAACGAGATCAAAGTTCATCAAATCCTCCTTAACATCTTCTCGCCAGATTAGCGATGAATTTGTTATTATGGCAACTTTACCAAGGTCTTTAAGCATTTCAGCAGTTCTACCTAAATTTACATCGAGAGTAGGCTCACCGTTTGGAACAAAGGTTATGTAATCAACTTTACCTACTTTTTTTAGAGTCTTTTCAACCTCTTGGTAGATTTGCTTTGGATCGTAAAACTCTCTTCTCTCCACAATTAAATTAGCAGTTCTGCCGACTTGGCAGTAAACACATGAATACGTACAGAACTTTTTAGGTAGGTTGTTCACTCCCAAACTTTTACCTAAACGCCTCGACGGAACGTAGCCGAATACTATCATTCAGCTTGGTAAACGGATAAAGTTATTTATCTCTTTTTATTGGGATAGTAAAATGGCTGAGAAACTGAATAAAGGGATTAAAATCGAAAAAATGGTTATAAGATACAATAGAACGATTTAAAACCACATAACTAAGCATAACGTTAAGATTTCGAAGCTTGTTCGATATCATTATACAGATTACTTAATTACAACGCAATTTCCAGACAGTGATAAGTTTCTAACGATTTTCTTGGAGTAATTTAAAAATCTAAAATGATTAAGAAAAAACTTTGAAGAGAAGATCAATGAACTTGAAAAGTTGGTAGAGGAAGATGTAAAGAATGAGAAGAAATAGACAACTGTAAGAGACGGAACTAAAGTTATTCTAATTAACAACGAGGATGAACTAAAGATCGAACCTATTAAGAAGTAATTTACCCAACTTCAACCAAAATCCCAATGTCCAATCCAATCTCAAGCCAAGCCCAAGCCCACACAACGCATTCAAAAGCCCTAACCAAATCACCTTTTTTTAAAAAGTATTCCGAATCTGAGATGTAAGCGTTGATGTTCCTCAAAAACTCCTCTCCTTTTTTGCCATTAGCTTTTATCTTGCCGATTCTATCCTTAATCCTATCAAGCCACTTTACCGTTTCAGCTTTAAGCTCTTCTACAACCTCTTCACCTTTAATGTCAAACCCTCCCTACCGACAACCTTTACCTTATCGCCAACCTTTAGTTCTTCATCGCTTATACACTTCCAAATCTCTCCCCTCACCTTCACAAGTCCTTCTCCATCTTTAAACTCTATTACTTCTCCAACTTCACCTTCCAATTTACCAACCTTAACTTTCATCCTCCTCATCTGCGCGACTTTAATTATTGCAAAAGTCATGAAGGATGCAAAACCCAAGCTAACCCCAGCTACGAAGAACTTAAACCCTTCGTAAAAGCCCTTTGGCATTAAAGGCTCTTTAAAGAGCATCAGAGAGCCTAAGGCTATGCAGACAACCGATGCAACACCTAAAACACCATGAGTCGGATTCAAAAGCTCTACAACAAGCAGAATAATTCCCAACAGTATTAAAATCATACCTACGTAGTCTATAGCCAAAACACCTAAGCCTATCAAAGCAAGGATAAGACAAATAGCTCCAACAACCTCAGCGCCTATGCCAGGAGAAGTCAATCCGAATACCAGCGTGTATATACCGACTAAGAATAAGATGAATGCAATCTGAGGATTTGTCAGAATTTCAAGGATCTTAGCCTTTACGGGTTTTTCTACTGTTACAATTTCTTCATTTTTAAGCTTGAGTGTTACGTTTTTTCCTTTCACAACAACATTCTTACCGTCAATCTTTTCAAACAACTCTGGTATGCTATCCGCTAAAACGTCGATAACACCTTTTTCATAAGCCTCTTTAGCGGTTAAACTAATCCCCTCAGTAACAAATTTTCTTACAATTTCTTTCGGCTTACCCCTTTCTTCGGCAATGCTTTCGATGTAGCTTGCGATGTAGTTGATCGTCTTGTTCTTAGCCTCTTTGCTTTCGTAACCACCGTAGACAATTGGCGTTGCAGAGCCTACAGAAGTACCGTTAGCCATTGCAGAGATATGTCCAGCTAAGAGTATAAAAGAACCAGCAGAAGCTGAGAATGCTCCTCTTGGGTATACATACGTTATAACGGGTATATCGCTGTTTAGAATTTTTGAAACTATATCCTTTGTTGACTGCAAAAGCCCACCGGGTGTATCTATTGTTATTAGAACAGCCTTAGCGTTCAACTTTTCGGCCTTTTCAAAAGCGTAATTGATAAGTTCTACAGTGCCTTGGTTTATCTCTCCTTTTACGTCTACTCTCACAACTACTGCACTTGATGGAATTATTAGGAATAGGAGAAATAATATGCACAAAGCAATTTTACGCATGTCGATAGTTTGCATAGTTCTTTAAATCTTTACTGCAAGGGCACATAAGCTGAGATCTAAACACGTTAAGCTTAAATTCAGTTTAATATACAATTGTTATAATTTCAAGAATTGTCTATAACTTTAAAGATCTTTCACATTATCGCGAAAACTTTAAAAATCCTTAAAAGTATTGAGGTTAAGGTGAGTATATGAAACACGGGCTAGAAGAAGTAATTGCATGTGAGACAACGATTTCAAGGATAGAACTCGTAAATGGAAAAGCTATATTGGAATATAGGGGTTACGATATAAGAGAACTCGCTAAAAAATCTTGTTACGAGGAAGTAGTATTTCTCCTATTATTTGGAAGGTTACCAAAAAGATATGAGTTACAGGAATTTAAAATAGATTTAGCAGAGAGGAGGGAACTGCCTCCAAAGATAATAGGTTTGTTAACCCATTTGCCACCGTACACACATCCAATGGTAGTTCTAAGAACTGCTACGAGTTATTTAGGATCTATGGATAAGTATTTGCATGACAAGTCTCATGAAAAGAACATAGAGAAGGCAAAGAATTTGATTGCTAAGTTTCCGACAATTATAGCGTATTATCACAGGATTAGATCTGGAAAAAACATAATTCCACCAACTCTTGAGTTTGATCATGCATCAAATTTCTTATACATGCTTCATGGAGAAGAACCAACAAAAACTGAAGAAAGAGCTTTGGATATGGATTTAATCCTCCATGCGGAGCATGAGTTGAATGCATCCACTTTCGCAGCAAGGATTGCTGCATCTACTCTAGCGGATATGTATGCATGCGTAGTTGCTGCAACTGGAACGTTAATGGGGCCATTACATGGAGGTGCAGCACAAGAAGTAATGAAAATGCTCAGAGAAGTCGGAAGTCCAGAAAACGCTGAAAGATACGTCAAAGAAAAACTTAAAAGAGGAGAGAGAATAATGGGATTCGGGCATAGAGTTTACAAAAAAGTAATAGATCCAAGAGCAGAACTCTTAAGGGAGCTTGCGAGAAAGCTTGCAGAAGAAAGAGAATCCAAATGGTTTGAGATCAGTGAAGCAATAGCTAAAGCTGTTTACAAATTTAAAGGATTGTTGCCAAATGTTGATTTCTACTCTGCAAGTATTTATGCAAACCTTGGAATTCCAGATGATCTCTTTGTAAACATATTCGCAATGGGTAGAATAGCGGGATGGACTGCGCATATAATCGAGCAATATGAGAACAACAGATTGATTAGACCTAGAGCAAAATACGTTGGAGAAAAGGAAAGAAAATACATTCCTATTTTTGAAAGGGATTAAA
>CAZFII010000128.1:0-4366 GCA_964518925.1 uncultured archaeon | reverse complement strand
TTCATCCGTCGTTATATGGGTTGGTATATCTATATAGACTACTGGAACGTTCATTTTTATAGAGATTCCATGCCATTCAGTTTCGATTTCTTCAGCATCTGTGTTTACGAGTTGACCTCCTATATCGATGTATGTTTCTAAGCACACTCCAATTACCTTAAATCTAAGACTCATGAGATACCCAGAACCGCTGACACCTTTTAGTCCGGGTAGATCAAAAATTACTCGTAATGTATTTGTTTTTATGAAGTTCCAATCGTATATCGGAATATCAGTGCCGTTAATATTACCATCTGATACATTAATAAATTCTAATATATCTTTATCAAATGTTATATCCACATAACCCGAATTTAGGTTCGTTACGTTTTCAACAGTGATATTTAGAACAAGTACATCGTTTGGTTTTATATATTCTGGAGCTTCTATTTGAACGCTTGTAATTGGTGTGGCCATTACGTTTGTTACTATGGGAATCCCTATGAATGTTGTAATTAATAACAATTTGATGTTTATACTTATTGAATTCATCATGTTTTCTCCTCCTTAATAAAGATTCGTTGATTTCAATAGCATCTTTAGCTTCATTTATATATCTTTTTCGATTAGATTATGGTTAGCATAACATTTAAATTAGATTTTGTATCAATAAGTCTATGCATTTAAGCTTTGTTATATACGGTAAATCACAGATTTTACCAACAATTAAAAGAGTTCTAAAAGAGGAATCAGTGAAAATTGGATTTAGTTATTGTATAGTGACCGATAGTGCATCGTATAAGGATTGCTTAACAAATAGTAAGGTTATCATCATTCACAGTTATAATCTACCAGATGAGATTGAGAAGGTCATTCATCACTCTAAATCTGAAATAGTGATATCAACAACCGAAAACTACGTTCATCTTTCTCGAGGGAAAAAAGACATTTTAGAAAAAGCCGTTAAGTATTTTAAGTTTGGTGGTGAAGAAAACTTAAGGAATTTAGTTAGATTTTTGCTTAAATCAATTGGCTTTGATGTAGAATTTGAAGAAGTTAAACGTATACATTTACACGGTATATTTCATCCCAAGCTTGGATTTTTTGAAACTACTGAAGACTACCTCAAAGCTTATGAGCTTACTGATAAACTACTTATAGGTATACTCTTCAATAGGAGTGATTGGCTTTACGGAAACACAGAGCTTGTTGATAAAATTATCAAGGCTGTTGAAAGCGAAGGTTTGGGAGTCCTACCAGTCTTTACATACGGCTGGAGAGACGAGCTTTTAAGTTCTCCCTCCAAAGAGGATACAATTAGAGAATTCTTTTTAATTAGAGGAAAACCTATTGTTTCAGCTGTAATCAACTTGACATCATTCTTCTTACTCGATCACGGAAAATGGCATAAAAAAGAGAAGTTTAAAGCTGTTAATGGTGTTGATCTACTTAGGACTTTAAACGTCCCGATAATACAGCCGTGCTACTCATATTATCAGAGCGTTTCGGAATGGCTTGAAAACCCTCAAGGCTTAGACTATCTATCTCAAGTTTGGACTGTAATAATGCCCGAAGTTGACGGCTTAATTGAACCGATATACATAGCTGGTTCCGTCGTCGACAATGAAGGAGTTAAAAGATTTAAGCCCTATGAAGAACATCTGAGGTATCTTGCTAAAAGGGTCAAAAAGTGGATAGAAATTAGGAATAAAAATCCTGAAGAGAGGAAAATTGCCATCGTTTTAATAAATCCACCTTGTAAGAGCTTGGAGGCAAGTGTGGCCGTTGGGGCAGGTTTAGATGTACCTGAAAGTGTTGCAAGGCTTTTAAACAAGCTTAAGGAATTGGGTTATAAAGTTGAAAATCCACCAAAAAACGGTAAAGAGCTTATAAAACTTATACTGGAAAGGAAAGCCATAAGTGAGTTCAGATGGACGTCTGTTGAGGAGATCGTTGCAAAGGGTGGAGCAGTTGATTTCGTCGATTTAGATACGTATATGGAGTGGTTTAACGAATTGCCAGAGGAGATCAGAGATGAGATGATTAAAGAGTGGGGCCATCCAAAAGATGTTCTTGAAGGCAAATTCAGCAAAGAATTTGCTGGAATGGTTTACAATGGCAGATTTGTTATCCCAGGTTTGTTGTTTGGTAATGTCTTTGTAACACCACAGCCAAAGTTTGGTTGTGCTGGTGCAAGGTGTGATGGTAGGGTTTGTAAAATCCTACACAATCCAAAAATTCCACCACCACATCAATGGCTTGCTGTTTACAGATGGATTAATAGGGTGTTTAAAGCTGATGTAATTATTCACTTCGGAACTCATGGAGCTTTAGAGTTTAGACCTGGTAAAGGTGTTGGTTTATCGACAAGGTGTTATCCTGAGATAAGCATTGACGATGTTCCACATGTCTACATTTACAACGTTTCAAATCCAATGGAAGGAGTTATTGCTAAGAGGAGGAGTTATGCGGTAATAGTTGATCACATCTATCCACCAATGGCTATGGCTGAAGTTTTGGATGAAGTAGATTCACTCTTGGCTCAATACTCAAAGGCTAAGAGCTTGGGCGATTTTGAAAGGGCTGAAGTAATTTACAACGGGTTGGTTGAAAAGGCTAAAAATAACAACATTCCAATAAAAGGTAAAAGTCCAGATGAAGTTGTTGAAAACATTCATAGATACGTTGATTCTGTAAAGAATACACAAATAGAAATGGGATTACATATTTTTGGAAATCCACGCTTGGATAAACTTGCGGAATGGGTTGCAACGATAATGGCTAACGACACATATGAATATCCCTCGATAAGGAGAGTGATTGCAGAATATTTGGGATTAGATTACGATGAAATTAGAACTAAGCCGAATAAGATCAACAAATTTGGTATAACAAACTCTGAAATCCTGAGAATTCTGCATAAAATAGCTGTAAAGACTATAGACGAGCTTTTAAAATGTGACAATGTTGACGACACAAAAATTATATCGATATTAGATAAAAATATTTCTGAATTTTTAGGAGGTGCTGTAAATGCTTGAAGTTAGGAAATCATATAAAAATGTCGTCTCAGCTTTTAAAAAGGCTTTAGAAATTGCTGAAAAAATTAAAGCTTGCACAAACGAATACAACGGATTCTTTAAAGCTATAAGTGGACAATTTGTTGAACCATCACCTTCTGGTTCTTTGACCAGAGGTAAAATCGAAATTCTACCGACGGGAAGGAATTTCTTCGCAGTTGATCCTACTTCACTGCCAACTAAATCCGCTTGGAAAATCGGAGTTGAAACTGCAAACAAACTTCTGAAATATTATCTGGAAAAGCATGGCAAGTATCCCGAATCGGTAGGACATATACTTTGGAGTTTAGATGCGTATAAGGCTGATGGTGAGCAGATTGCCCAAATTCTATATCTGCTTGGTGTTAAGCCGATTTGGATGAACGGAGTTGTTAAAGACTTAGATGTAATACCTCTTGAAGAGCTTGGAAGACCAAGAATTGATGTTGTCGTCAGAATTAGTGGTATTGTGAGAGACACGTTACCGAATTACATCTATCTAATAGATTCTGCTGTATGCAAAGTTGCACTCTTAGATGAGCCTTTGGAGATGAACTACGTTAGAAAGCATTACTTGGAGCATTTGTCGAAGCTTGAAGATGATGAATTGGCTTTGTGTAGAGTCTTTGGTTCACCACCTGGCAGTTATGGTGCTGGAGTGAGTTATGCTGTTGAATCTTCAGCTTGGCGTAGTGATGAAGATTTAGCTAAAACTTGGGTTCGATGGAGTGGCTATGCATACACTCGCAAGAACTTTGGAAAAGAGGCTTTTAAAAGTCTGATTTTGAATCTTAAGAACGTTGAAGTTGTGACGAAAAATCACGTAAGCGATGAACACGATCCACTCAACTGCTGTTGTTACTTCTCATACCACGGAGGTTTTTACAACGCTGTAAGGAGTTTAGGAAAAGAACCAGAGGTTGTAGTTGTCGACACAAAAGATATGAGCTTTACCGAAATTAGAGAGATGAAAGAAGAAATAGAAAGGATTGTTAGGGCTAAGCTCCTAAATCCAATTTGGATTGATGAGATGAAGAAGCACGGTTACAGAGGGGCGAATGAATTCTCGAAAAAGATTTTGCATCTATATGGCTGGCAAGCTACTACAAAACTCGTTGATAAGTGGGTTTTCGATGAAATTGCAAAGACTTACGTGTTAAACGAGGAGATGAGAAGATGGTTTGAAGAGAACAACATCTATGCTGTTGAAGAGATTACAAGGAGATTAGTTGAAGCTTATGAAAGGGGATTGTGGAAAGCTGATGAAGATTTAATAGAAAAACTTAGAGAGGCTTACGCTGAGATTGAAGGAATTTTAGAAGATCAGA
>CAZFII010000127.1:0-4479 GCA_964518925.1 uncultured archaeon | reverse complement strand
AAATCGATTATTTCAAAAAGATAAAGGGTGAAGAAAAAATCAAGTTTATTAAATTAAACTCCGACAAAATTAGATGAAAAACGTATTTGTCTTCCTTGAAGCTTCATTGGAAACAGTTCCTAAGGTAATATCAAAACATCCAGAGATTTTATCAGATGCAAGAAGGAGAAAAAAGAAACCTACTGAAATGATTTTAGACGATTCAAAACATCATAATGCGATGAAAAAGCTAAAAAATAGAGAAAAGAGAGGTAGACCAGATATAGTTCATCAATGTCTTTTGTTACTCCTAGATTCGCCAATAAAGAACGATTTCGAGATATACGTACATACTATCAACGACGAAATCATATACGTGAACAGTGAAACAAGGTTACCGAGAAATTACAACAGATTCATAGGTTTGATGGAGGATTTGTTTAAAAAGAGAAAAATCACCGCAAATGGAAAAACCTTGCTCGAAATAACGGACTTAAGCCTTAAAAGAATTATTAAAGATAGAGAGGTAGTAGTACTGAGTGAAAAAGGGAAAGATGAAGAAGTTTTGTACGATGTATTCAAAAAGAACTTTGCAGTTTGCATTGGTGCTTTTCCTCATGGAGACTTCTCGCAAAAAACACTTAGACTTTTAAAAAATGCCGAATTCGTAAGTATAGGAAGGGGAACATACACAAGTCTTTATGTTACGTGCAGAGTTATAAGTATATATGAAAGAGTTCGATCTTATAAGAGTTGTTTCTGAAGTTTTTTGTTATGACGATTTAGAAGTTCCAGTAACATTTCACGATGCCAGTTATATAAAACTTCAAGATAAATATCTTGTTCTTACATGTGACACTGTAAACGAACTCAGTGACTTTCCTAAGTTTATGCTTCCAGAGGAAATGGGACATATGGCTCTAGCTGTAACACTTTCAGATTTAGCTGCATGTGGAGCAAAACCTTTATACTTTCTAAATTCGATATCGTTAAAAAAGCCAGACTTAGAATTTTTTAAAAGAATTCTAATCGGTATGAAAAAATTAGCTGAAAAGTATGGAGTAAAAGTTGTTGGTGGAGATATAGACTTCTGTGAGTATTTGGTTATATCTGGATTTGCTATAGGCGAAACAGATAAAATTATTACGAGATCTAACGCAAGAGAAGGGGAGAAAGTATACATAACTGGTTTACTTGGAAAAGCTCAGTTATGTTTGGAGATGTTAGAAAAAGGATATAGCAAAGAGGATCTTCCATATGCAAAATCCCTTTACACGCCTGAACCCAAGATTTACGAAGGCTTAAAGATTTCAAAATTTGCTTCGACTCTAACAGATATAAGCGATAGTTTGGCTATTTCTCTTCATCAAATATCTGAGCAGAGCGGAGTTAAAATAGTACTTGACGATATCCCATTAGAGCATCTAACAGAATTCGTAGATGAAGAAAAGGCTCTAGAACTGTTTTTGTATGGAGGTGGAGATTTTGAATTGGTTTTTACTGCGGAAAGTTCAGATATTGGAATAGAAATCGGAAGGGTTGAGAAGGGAAGAGGAGTTTTTCTAAAAGATAGAAAAGTAGAATTTAGAGGTTACACCCATTTTTAAAATATCTCTGCTTCTTCAAAAACTACTATTCCATTTTCAGTTATAACGTATGGTTTTGGTTTTCTTGAATGCTTTATTCTTCTCATTTTAACGACTTCAATTCCTAAAACCGGCTCATCCAATTCACTCTTCCTTATAACTTTTAAACATATTAAACCATCGCATACGTATTCTAGGATTCCGTATTTCGATGCCGTTGGATTGTACTTGTCTGCTTCACTCGTTATTATAGCAGTAACACCAGTGGATTTCAAAATTCTCCTGAAATTCGATAATATCTTATAACGCCCTGCATCATCAAAAAGCGTTTCTAGGACACTTATGCTATCTATAACAACTCTACTCGCTCCAAAATCCTCGATTATAGCTGGAAGATCACTTTCAATTTTTTCAAGAGATTCTTTAACCTCTATTGCCTCAAGTCTCGTTATCTGAACGTTTTCACCGAATTCAGTTAAATCCATTCCAACACTTTTAGCCGTTTCTATTATACTTTCCTCATCTTCATCAAAGCTAATCATTATACATTTCTCTCCATTTTTCAATCCTGCATATATGAAATGAATACCTAAAATCGTTTTACCAGTTCCATATGATCCAACAACTGCTACAACGTGTTTCTTAGGTATCCCGCCTCCAAGCAAGTTATCCAAACCTTCTATTCCCGTTGATAACATCATATTACCCTCAGCAGTCTTGTTATAGTATAACCAGCTCCTGGATCAATTCTTGCACTATACTTAACTATTCCCTCTTTTTCAAGTATGGGTAATATACCTAAAAACTTTTTGAAATACAGCCACCTTGTTATAATGTCCTTTTCGATTTGCCACTCAAACACAAATACACCATCTGCCTGATCTAAGATTTCCTCTTCTCTACTCTTTTCGAGCACATCTTTAGTTAACAACAGCATCATGAGTATTTCTCTCTTTATGCACAGCTTTCTAAATCCCTTTATAAGATCTATTAAGTCATTCCAACTTATCCTATCATGTGTTAGCCTTGTTAGATCCGTTAAAGAATCTAAAAAAATTATACCGTTACTGCAATCCTCTACTACGTTTGCCAATTGTGTAAGGATATCTTCCTCACCCTTTAACTCTTTAACACTTAGCCTCCTTTCAGCAATCCACCTAATCGGAACTATACTCCTCCTAAAGTATATTTCAGCTAAACTTATTACATTTAACTTCTCAAGAAGTCTACTTACTTCCGCTTCTGGAAACATGATCTTTAAATCCCTTAAAACCTCCTCTCTTGTCTGAGTTATAGAAACGTATCTCAAATCGAGATCTTTATCCGAATTTTTCATTAATGAAGTTACGGCAAATTCTTTCCCACCAGCACCAACCTCCTCAAGTAGAATAATTAAACCTTCATAAACACCGCCAACCTGTTGATCCAGCATTTCTATTCCAGTCGGAAATTTCATAACGATCTATGAGATATTATTAAATAAAAAATTTCACGCTTCAATTATCTCATCACACAAAAGCGAAATCTGTGAATAGTAACTCTCATCCATTTCCCTCTCAAGTGTAAATATCGTTCCTATAAAGCCTCTAAGTCTAATTTTGCCGATTATATGCCTTAAAAACTTAATTAACGTCTCAAACGATTTGTAAAGTGCTAAAGTCGAGAGGGAATCTATGTATATAAATCTATTATCCGCTGTAATCAAGTCCATCGCTCTCTCAATTGCAACTTGTAACTGAATTGGATCGGGAGAATTTAGGTATATACATCTATCTGTGTCTACCTCTTGTCCTCCTAACTGTCTAGTTAAGCAATCAATGAATATTAGTCTATTTATATTTATTTCTTCTTTTAAAAACATCTTCTTTAAGCTGAAGTACGGCTTGTTCAAGGTTACGTAGATTCCTTCCGCTATAGATGTAAAGTATTTAATGATTTCCAAACTAACTTTAACGTAGTTTTTCGCATCCACTTTGACAAGTATAATCTCTGCACCTCTTTCAAGAGCTTTTCTGATATCTTCAATCGGGTTTATACTTGAATTCGTAATCAGCTCTGACATATCTCCCCTCCTTAATCTCTATTCCGTTATCTGTTATGTCATACGGAATCCATTCAAGTGGATGCGAATTTCTATACTTTTTAAGTATTCTCAAAGCTCTTATATATCCATCTGGAATCCTCAGTATATCCATGAATATCACACACTCTGCAAAAAACCTTGTTTCTGACCACTCGCTTATCATAGGTGTTTCTTCAACAAATATCGCAGTGACATCGTTATCGTAACACATCTGTGCTATATAAGTTATAGCTCTCCTATACAAAGCTCTATCCGCTAATACTAAATCCAACGATGTCGAAGAATCGAATACTACTCTATCAACGTCTTTTAAATCCATTCCAACGTAGTCTGCCATCTTTTCCTTAAGTCTGTCTTTTGTCAATGGTAACAGATCTTTTGCATCTATATCTATAAACCTCCAATGTATTTTGTTGTACACATCCTTTATGAACTTAAACATACCGATGTAGCTTTCACAGCTTTTTGGATTCAAAGTAGTTAACAGAAATACAACATTTTCATCGTTTTTAGCACCTTCAGCGGCCCAATGCGAAGCTAAAATCGTTTTTCCTATTCCACTTCTACCAGTTATAAGATTTACAGTATTTCTATCCAATCCCCCACCGAGATATTCATCGAG
Organism: uncultured archaeon; assembly: GCA_964518925.1. GTDB lineage: Archaea > Halobacteriota > Archaeoglobi > Archaeoglobales > Archaeoglobaceae > CAYWXE01. The sequence continues at coordinate 209 of CAZFII010000127.1, read as the reverse complement.
TTTTTTTATTCCAAAACTAGCCCTCATACTCTAATGCCAAGAAGCTAATATTTAAAGATAACTAAAAAATAAGATTACGATACCAAAAAGTTCTTAAGCAAAAATTACTAAGTAAATTTAGGGCTCGTGGTCTAGCGGTTATGACGTCGCCCTGACGAGGCGAAGGTCCCCGGTTCGAATCCGGGCGAGCCCATTTTTATACAAATCTG
>CAZFII010000126.1:0-4522 GCA_964518925.1 uncultured archaeon | reverse complement strand
CCCCGTTAAACCAACCTGTCCGCAAGGCGGAGAGGTGGGCTATAGTTCCCCTTGCGGGGACTTGGTTGACCCTCCCTACCCACCAGACACCAATAAATTAGAACGAGGCTTTATAAAACTAACGCTCCTAATTCATCCCCGCTTTAAAAAGCGAAGCTTTCTTAGCGGCATTTTGTAAGTTTTAATGGAAAGTTCTTTAAGCTTGAATGAGTTATCATAAAACCTAAAGCAAGAATGGATTGCTAAAAACTCTGAAAGAATTGTTAGAGTCGCAAGACTTGGAGATGGATACCAACAGCAAGTATTGGCGTTGAAAATTATAGATTCCTTAAAGAACACAACAAAGACATAGAACGAGCTTAAGGATGAGATTCCACAAGAAAGGAGATAGAACTTCCAGCAAAGATGTTATCACTGTTAAGAAATTTTATAAAGAAATCGTAAGAATACTAGTTGGTTTTTATTTTTGACCATGAATTTGCAAATAAAATTCCGTTCAAACTCGTTGAGGATAGGTATTTTTACGGAAAAGTTGAAACTACTTGTGAAAACAAAAGACTATATAGACGTTGTAAAAAAGCTTGGAGATGTTTTAGAACACTTTTAAGTCTCCGTGTTTTTTGATGTAATCTACAAGCCCTCCTTCCTCTAAAATCTCAATCATGAATTTTGGTAGAGGTTTAGCTTTAATTTCTATATTCTTTGTTAGGTTTTTAATGATACCATTTGCAAAATCGACTTCAAGCTCATCACCACTATCGATTAAGTCTGTATCAGCTATTAAAAGTGGTAATCCAACGTTTATTGCATTTCTGTAAAATATCCTTGCAAAAGATTTTGCAATTACTGCTGAAACTCCAGCAATCTTTAAGGCTAATGGTGCGTGTTCTCTACTACTTCCCATACCAAAGTTTTTTCCCGCAACTATAAAGTCTCCGGGTTTAAACTTCTTTGAAAATTCTGGATCTGCGTCTTCCATTATGTGTTTTGCAAGTTCTGGTAAATTGCTTCTTAAATGATAGTACCTTCCGGGAGTTATGTGGTCTGTGGATATGTTATCTCCAAACTTCCATGCCTTACCAACTACTCTCTGCATACAAAAACTGGAACATTCGCTCTCCTTATAACAACATCGGATGTACTACCGAGTATTATAGATTCTAAAGGATTTAAACCACGAGAGCCTATAAATATAGAAGTAGCGTTTATCTCCTCTGCAACTCCCAATATGACCTTGGCTGGAGTTCCCTTCCTAATTATAACTTCGGCATCTTCTATTTCAACTTCTTTTCCATTTTCTGGAGCATGAACTACGTACAGATTTCCATTGGATTTTTCTACAACGTACCTCGCATATCTTAATGCCTTTTCAGAATGCTTTGAGAAATCGTACGCAACTAATACCCTTTCAAATAGATTGGGATGACATTTTACGCAAACGTTTCCAGCTACTTTAAATTTGAATACGAAAACTGGTACTTTCGATTTTCTTATCACACCTTCAGAAACACTTCCCAAAAATATCTCCTTAATTATCCCTCTCCCTCTTGAACCAATTGCTATTAAATCGTAATTTTCTGAATACTTCAATATCTCACTAACTGGATCTCCAACTGGAAATGGTCTTATTACCTTTGATTTTATTCCTTGACTTTCTATTAGTTTTACAATTCCAGATAAAGACTTCTCAGCTTCTCTTGTTTCACTTTCAATGTACTTCTCTATGTCTATTCCTCCACTAACCGTGCTGATCTTGTTAGTGTTAATAACGAACAGTACGTCAATCTCTTCTACGCCGACTTTCTTAAAATCAGGTAGATAGCAGAGTATAGCTTTACTGTAAGAGGATAAATCAGTCGGGAACAGTACTCTACTCAACATTTTATATTGGCTTTTTTCAAAAGATATAAGCTTTTTGTTATGTCCACTTAGTCCAGTCGTTCAGAAGCAGAGTTATTGAGATGATTAGGATGAAGTCCCTTTGTACAGGATTAAGACATCCGGTAGTGATGCAACATTGTTGATAAAGTATTTAAATCGGCTACGATGTGGTGTCACGGCCAGACATTCTACGTAAATTCAGCTTAATACAAGCAAAATAATTAATGATAAGCATAATTGCACTAAGGGTTTAATCTCGAATTGGAAACTTAGATAGGCAAATTCTATTTTGATCCTATCTTCGCTGCAAGTCTCGCTAAAACCTCCTTTCTCTTAGCTTGAACGAACTTAATCGAACCGACAACTAAATGTCCTCCTCCTTCAACACCAGCATTTACCTCTTCTTGTAACTCTCTAACCAACCTTGGAATATCTAATTCAACTCCTTCACTCCTTATCACAGCGAAATCTGGGCCATATCCAATCGTAACGATCTTGTCATATTTCTGCTTTAGCCTATCGTGAACTTCACCAGTCAACTTGCCCGGTGGTGGAAATGTAAACTTCTTCGCATAGTTTTCTACATCTAAAGCCGCTAAAGCTACACCGTTTGGCAAAATCTGAATTTTCACGTTTTCCATTGCAACTTTAACCTGCTCCTCTATTGCCTCCTTAGCATAGCTTGAAAGCATTTCTACAAGCTTTTTCTGCCTATCTTTCCTTCCAAATCCGAGTATTTCATGAATTATTGGACTTGCTGGCCTAAATCTCAGGTAAAACCCTTCGTATTCTATTGCTAAGGCTATATCCTCTAATTCTTCTCTGCTCAATCCAGAAATCTCTATGTACTTTTCCACTTCTCCTTCGGCTCTATCTCCAACTACCGAAATAGCGGCGAGCTGCTTTAAATCTAAATCCGTGATCATCCTCGCAATCTCAACACATAGAACTCCAGAAGTGTAGTTGCTGTCTCCTCCAACTTTGTACGGATTTACGTGGTAGAGTAGATACTTATCAACTTCTTCATCTGGGTAGTGGTGATCTATCGTAATCACATCTGCTCCAAAAGCCAAGAACTGCCTTATGGATGGTATGTCCTCAACACCAGAACCGTTGTCGACTAAAACCACTAACGGAATTTTATCTCCAAACTTTTCCATGTCTTCAAGGCTTTCATCTAAATCCCTAACTAAATCTTCTAACTCGTAAAATGGTGCTCTCGAAACCTTACGTCTAACTAAGTAATACTTAGCTTCACTGTCTGCATGAACTCTCTCTATTAAATCTATCAAAGCCTTTTCCAAGGCTACGCCACCACATACTCCATCTGCATCCCAGTGATGCCTTATTATTATAGGGCGAGATTCGTAGACTGCTTTCTTCAACTCCTTGGCAACTCTCATCATCTCTTCTTTAAGTCTGTTCAAGACCTCACTCTCTATCAGAAAACCCTTGAAATCTGGTTCACATTTCTTTTCGATCTCGTTCTTTATCTCCTTTCTTATGATGTAGGCTTCTTCTCCGAGTAGTTTTTCCATTTCTAAGACTTCGATCTGTGGCTTTTTGTCCCTCCTCTTAACGATTCCTATAACTGAAACAACATCGTCAACGTTTACCTCTGGATAAGCTCTGTCTCCAGCTTCGAACGCAGCAGCGTTAACGCTACCACTCGAATCGAGTATTGTAAAAACAGTTGGCCCAGCTGTCTGCTTTATGTGTGTAACTAAGCCTTTAACTTCAACTATTTTTCCCATGTAGTTTTCGAGTTCTGAAACGTTTACACATGGAACTTCTTTAGAAACCTCTACAACTGCGTAGTTTTCCATTGGATTTGGAACTAAATCTATTTCGCCACTTAGAGTTATGTTAACGACTTTAACTGGAATTTCGTCGTCTTCAGAAACCTTAATATTCAAATTCTTCTTGTGGATCAATCCTCTAAGCCTCTTGTTTAAGCTTACAAATGCACCTATATCCGTTACACTTGTAACCTTGCCTAAGTAAACCCTGTTAAGTCTTATGTCTTCTATTCCACAACTGTTCCTAAGCTTGTAAACGTGAGGCTTTCTTCTGCAACTCGGACACAAATCATGGCCTCCAATCACTTTCGCTCCACAGAGCTTACATTTACTGACTTTTCCAGTTCCATTACAGTCTCTGCAAACTTGTAAAACCTTTACCTTACCAGTTCCTCTGCAAACTCCACAAATTCCGTTCATGAACATCTTTATCTGCTCTTCTGTAAGCTCGGCTGTAATCTTCGGATTGAAGCTTTTAGCTTTTCCTGTTCCGTTACAAGTTTCGCACGTTTTTTCAATCTCTATGTAACCCTTTCCGTTACATGTTTCGCATTTCATTGGATTAAGGAGATTACGTTTGTTAATTAAGCTTTAATCCTTTGTTTATTGTGTATTACTGCAACGTTATTTTAACAAAATAGTTAAATTTTATTAAGAGTAATTAAAGCATGAGCCAGATTTAAGCAGATAAAGAACTTTAAAAAATTGATAGTGTTAAAAAACTGAGTAAGTATTTCATTAAGGAGGCATTTGAATACCGCTTTCTCCTCAAGGTGGTTTAAGGAACATTTAACTACCTTGAGGAGTTCACCCTTTCGGGAGCTTTCGCGGGTAGCGGGACT
>CAZFII010000125.1:0-4525 GCA_964518925.1 uncultured archaeon | reverse complement strand
CTCTTGTACTCCTTTGGAACGTCTGGATCAAGCTCTGGTTCTCCAGTTACAGACATTATAAGTCCTCTCGCTTGATCTATTATGTCGTAATCTGGCTGATTTCCATATTTCTCTGCATCTTCTCCAAATTGACCATAGGTATATATAGCACAGTAGATTAGCTGGGGATTTATCTCTTTGAGTTGTCTGTATCCAATTCCAAGTGAATCCATGTATCCCGGTTTGAAGGTCTCTATTAAGACGTCTGCTTTCTTAACAAGTCTCTTTAAAATCTTTCTACCTTCTTCAGTTTTTATGTTTAGAGTTATGTGGAATTTATTTCTACCTTCAGTGATGTATGCTAAGCCAGCATCTTTTATCATTATCCCATAAGGTGTCATCTTCCTCGCTATATCTCCTTCCGGTGGCTCTATCCTTATGACTTCAGCTCCTAGCTCTGCAAGTATTGATGATGCAAATAATCCAGCGTAGTTTCCATAGCTCAAGTCTAAAACTACTATGTCATCCAAAGCTTCTGGTTTGCCTGGAGCATCTTCTGGTTTGGTTATTTCGTATATGAACTTTGCATAGTTCTCGTCTATAGCCATTCCAACAATCTTCTTCTCATCCAATTCTTCGCCCATTTTATCACCTCATGGGAACTTTAAACCTCTTTTACCATCCCAATCTGGAGGCGGGCATTGCGACGGGATTTCAGGATTCCACTTGTAAATTACTCCCTCCTCTTCAAGCTTTTTAACTTCATCCAGACTCAAACCCAATATCTTCGTGAAAACATACTCGTTGTCAAATCCCAATGGTCTTGCTGCCCATTTTATCCTGCTTGGTGTCTCCATTCTTGGCGGATAGCAAGGTTCAACCATATACCCATACAACGGATCGTAGTACTCCTGAATTGCTCCTCTCTCTCTGAAATGCTTGCTGTAGTAAACATCTTTAACATCCAAAACCCTTGAAGCTGCAAATCCGTACTTATTTGCTAATTCTTCAATTTCTCCTACATGCCTTTCTTTAGCCCATTTGGCAATCTCTTTTAGTATATACCTCGCATTCTCATCTTTAAGCCTCTCAAGTGGATCAGCAAACTTCTCATATAGATCCATTCTGTTCATAGCCTTACACAATCCATAGAATTCCTCTTCTGTAAATGCTGCAATTGCTACCCATCCATCTAAGCATTCAAACAGATCGGATGGACAAATCGCTAAATCCCTGTTTCCAGCTCTTTCCCTGTTTTTACCAGTTTTGAATATATACAACCACGTCCAGTCGAGAACTCTTAACATCGTTTCAACTTGAGATATATCTATGAACTGACCTTCGCCAGTCCTTTCCCTGTAGTTTAATGCTGCAAGTATTGCAATAGCACACATAAGCCCAGTTGTCCAATCAGCAATCCAAACTCCAGATTTTATTGGCCCTCTGTCTTCGAATCCAGTTATGTAAGCGAAACCACTTTCACTCTGCGCTATTGCATCGTAAGACGTTCTTCCAGTGTAAGGCCCCCAACTTCCAAAGCCTGAAACGTGGAGCTGTATTATCCTTGGATTTATCTCCCTAAGTTTGTCGTAACTCACTCCCCATTTGGCGAGTCTTCCGGGTGTTAAGTTGTCCACAACTACATCGCTCTTCTTAACGAATTCGTAGAACAGTTCTCTAGCCTTTGGATGTCCTAAGTGCATTCCAACCCAATACTTGTTGTGCTGTTGCTCCTCCAACCCGGGAGATAGATTTTTCCAGAAATAAGCGTATGGTGTTACATACCGCATTTGATCTCCTCTTTGAGGCTCAAATTTTATTACTTCAGCACCGAATTCTGCAAGGTAGTCTGTTGCAGAAGGCCCTAAGACGACTGAAGTGATATCTAATACTCTTACACCTTTTAGCGGTTCAGGTCTATCGAATAATTCCTCTACACCTAACAGTTTCTTCATGTACTCCATGTACTCCTTATTCAACTAAATCACCTCCATGAGTGATTTCAAATCTTAAATTAAGAATTTTTCGGTTTTGACATTACTAAAAAACGCAAAATTTTTTAATGAATTAATATTAGAGTATATTGTATGAGATGCTTTAATTGGAGGAAGTATAAAAGAAAGGGGTTAAAGAAGATAAAGAGTAAAGACGAAAAAGTGTTAAAAAAGAACATACAAAAGCTGAAAATGCATGAGCTAAGAGTTAAAAGCATAAAGGATATATCAAGAGAGATATTAGTTGAGGAATGAAAGTCAGATTGATATTCATAGGTGGATTCGACAAAAGGGAAGAAGTGTTAGAAGTTAATGAAAGGAAGAGGTATTCCGAATTGCTAGAATCTATAGGTATAAATCCGGAAACTGTAGTTATTGTAAAGGATAAAACCCCTATTCCGATAGACGATTTTGTTGAGGAGGGTGATGTAAAGGTTATAAGGGTTATATCTGGAGGATGATATACAATATCAAAGTCGATATTAAGCCTAACATTAAAAATATTAATCCATATTTTTCATTTCTCGGTAAATACCTCAACATACCAGCGCTTTAATCTTTTCAGGAGCTTTTGCGAACTCCCTTAAGCATTCGTATTCCATGAAGTGAAGTGTTTTCGCTAAAAACACCAATACGTGCAAGGGTTCACCGAAATCGTAATAGAGTAATTCCTTAGCTTTATCACATTTAACAATTGGTTCATCGCTTCCAGCCCTTGCAATTCCAACTGCATATAAATCCTTTAGACTTTCATCTATTTCAAATAGGATTTCTAAAGCATCACGAATCTTCATAGGCCTTGGATGCAAATCCAAGAATAGTAGTGTATGGGCATCGATGCTCAAGTTCTGCTTTAAAATATCTACTGGAGTCCTCGATCTATGCCAACTAACAGTTGCAGACTTTCCAAACCTATAGTTATGTAATCCCGTTAAGCCACATACAGCGTTTACTATGCTTGCGTTGTGAATAACTCTAGTTTTTACACCAGCTCTTTCAGCTTCAAGCATTAAAGCTGAGTGTGTCGTAGCAATCATTGGATCTCCAGCACACAGTATAACTACATCCTTCATTTTTGCCTCTTCAACTATCTTATAACTTTCCTCTTCCAAATCTTTTCGTTCTAACATCTTTATTTCTCTTCCAAAAGCTCTTTCAAGCTCTTTTAAGCCAACTGAAAGCTTTGATGTGTAAAATTCAACATAAACTACATCTGCTTTTTTAACGTATTCTAAACCTCTAAGGGTTATATCCTTCTCATCCCATAAGCCCAATCCAACGAATACCAACATTAAGGCTTAAATCTAAGTATCGCTGCTATTCCACCAAAAGCCTTGAAAAGTATTTCCCCCTCTTCAGACTCCGTAGATAGTATTTCAACCTTAGATCCCATCTTTTCAGCTATCTCTGATAGCTCAAGAACTACATCTTTTCTTTCAACTTCCTCCATTGGAATACCATCTTTTTCACAGATCTGCTGTTTTTCAATGCCTTTAACAGTTACCACTCTCTCTTCACCACATACCGGACATCGATACCTTACCCTCTCAAGTCTTAGATCTTCAGACAGCAAGAGTATATCAACTGCACCCATTTCAAGATATCTCCTAACCTCTTCCTCACCATAAGCTGCTAATCCATCTCTTGCAACTTCTCTCAAAAATCTCTGCATTAACTTCTTCTCTTTAATTAAATCTAACTCTTCAAGGACGTCTTTGGCCTTTTCAACTAATTCGTATAAACCACTTTCATCTGTATAACCAACGTCAAACAACCCTATAACCTTCTTTTGCAGTTCGTGATGCAAGTACTCCCCGTTGTAGAACTCCTCCTTAGTTGGTGAAGGCCCTCCAATCAGAATTCCCTCAAGCTTATCTTTATATTGCAATAGACTCTCCGTAGCCTTTTCTCCAACTTTCTTGTAGAACTCGTGTATAGCAATTTCCCTAAGCCTCTCAAACCTTACAGCACTCTGACCACCTTGTCTATGCTTTCCAGGAACCATTGAAGTGGCGTAGTTTAGCACTTCTATCCTTTTACCTTTAAGTAAACCTATCGTAGCCTCCCTTCTATCTATAACTATTAATCCATACAGTTTCTTCTCTTTGAGCATTTCCTTGAGTGGCTCAAGATAGAAAGTCGAGTCACAGTGATACTTATACAATGGAACTGGCTCTGGAGGTTCAATTATCTCAGTTATGTGCTTTTCCTTGCCATTTATATTTACTACGCCACTTATAATTACCATACCGTTTTTTGGTGGTTTTCTGAAGAGTTTAAGCCTGTTTAAAATGGCTTCTAATCCAGCCATTACATTCGTTCTCGTCTGCTTTGACTTTATGTTCTGAGCTTGACTTAACTCCTGCCTGAGCTGGTTTACAACGTCAGCTATGTTTCTATCTGGAGGAATATAGAGTGTAATAAGTTCAGTACCTCTACCCTTATACTTTTCAAGTTCCTCTAACTTCCTCTTAAATTCGTAAAGGACTTTTGATGTCATTCAAACACCTCCTAAACTGCCAAGCCCTTATAGCCCTTAATAAATCTATTTT
>CAZFII010000124.1:0-4543 GCA_964518925.1 uncultured archaeon | reverse complement strand
ATGAAAGAAGACATGTTTATCGTTAAAGAGGTATTCACAGGAGTAACAACTCAAGAGAAAACGATAGAAGAAGCTTTCGAATTATACTTAAACGTCTAATAATGAAATCGTTCCTTTGCATCCCGAAATAAAACCCTTAAACTCGCTGAAATAAGTAGTTCTTAAATACTTTGAAGAAGAAATAAAACGTTAAAAAAATTCATTAAACTCTTTAAGAATTAACAAACTCATAGTAAAATTTTGCCAAAACAAAAAAGTAAAATCAAAAACGAATTCAGCTACTATTTGTCTATCCTCCAAGTAAGGATTTGCAAAACCTTTAACTAAAAATCATCAAATTGAGATTATGGAGGTCAGATTAGTAGTTGATGATAAAGAAATAGAGCTAAACAGATTCGTAACAGAGATATTTGGAAAGGTTCTAGAAGCAATGGTTTCAACACTTAAAGGAGTTGATGAGAATTGGAGGGTCTTGAAGATAGAAGTAGTAAGATGATAAGGGATTGCATACAGTTTCAGGAATATATCCCAGGTAAGAGTATCGATGAAGTCAAGAAGAAGTACGGATTGAAGAGAGTTGTAAAACTGGCATCGAACGAAAATCCATACGGTGCAAGTCCTAAGGCAATCGAGATTCTTAAAAATTTTAAAGATCTACATCTCTATCCAGATCCAAGTTATGAAGAACTAAAGCAGAGGATATCGGAGTATACTGGATGGGAATTTGAAAGAATTGTTATCGGTGCTGGGAGTGATGGAATTCTTGAAACACTGTTCAGAATTCTGATAGAAAGGGGTGATGAAGTAGTAATTCCCATTCCTACTTTTCCGTACTATCACACTTTAACAAGGATTTCATGCGGTAGAGAAGTATTAGTCAAAAGAGGAAGAGATTTTAGAATAGAGAGTGATATAACAAATGCTATCACTGAAAAAACTAAACTGATACTCATTTGCAATCCAAACAACCCAACTGGAAACGATGAAAGAGAAGAAACAATAAGGGAGATCGTTGAATCAACCAAAGCCATAGTTTTTATCGATGAAGCTTATATCGAATTTGCCGATAGTAGATTTGACATAGATGAAGAGAACGTCATAATTGCGAGAACCTTTTCAAAAGCGTTTGGACTGGCTAATCTGAGAATAGGTTATGCAAGACTACCATCATGGCTCATTAAATACTACAAAGCTGCTTCAACACCATTCCCTATCTCAACGATAGCTGAAAAAGTCGCAATAGCATCGCTGGAAGACATAAATTGGATGAAATCATGCGTGAAAAAGATTAAATCTGAGAGAGAAAGGCTTTACAAAGAGATGAGCAAAATCGTTAAGGTTTATCCATCTCAAGCGAACTTCTTATTCTTTGAAACCGGGATAGATTCATCGCTGGTTACTGAAGAACTTATGAAGAGAGGCGTAATAGTTAGGGATTGCAAGAACTTCATAGGTTGCAAAAACAATATAAGAGTTAGTGTTGGTAAGCCAGAGGATAACGATCTCTTCCTCGAATGCTTAAGGGATGTTTATGATAGCATTGACGGGAACTCCGGGATGTGGTAAAACCGCTGTAGCTGAAGAGCTTAAGAAAAGGGGATATAAAGTCAAATCAGTTGTAGAACTCGCAAAGGAATTTAACTGCATTATTGATAAAGAAAACGATGAACTCGTAATCGATACTGAAAAACTTGCAAAAATAGATTTCGATGGAATTGTTGAAGGGCATTTATCTCATCTTCTAAATCCAGAAAAGGTTATAGTACTCCGATGTAACCCACTTTTAATTAAAAAAAGGTTAATAAAAAGGGGATGGAGTATAGAAAAAGTTATGGAAAACGTTGAAGCTGAATTAATCGATGTAATACTTGTCGAGGCTTTGGAAAACTGTAAGGAGGTTTACGAAATAGATACAACTGATATGAGTGTTAAAGGTGTCGCTGATGCAATCGAAGAGATACTAGCTGGAAAAGGAGATAAATACAAACCGGGCAAGGTTGATTGGTTATCAAAACTAAAAGACAAGCTTGAAGAGGTTGCAAGACTATGATCTGGAAGTATAGAGCAGTAAAGAACCCAGTCGCAAGAATTAAATGGATAACACTATGCTCAGTATTACTACTCTTGGGATTTAGTTACACCGCATACAAGATTGCTATGGGTGCATCTTATGGAAAATCTCTTATAGCTACAACGATTTTCACACTTTTCGTAGTTTTGTACACGATTATAACCCTTGGAAGGGAGAGGTATTACTACATAGAAGGAAATACAATATACTACAAACCGTTTAAAACGGATTTGAGTAAGGTCAAAGATTACGAAGTGCAAGAAAATAAGCTCATAATAAAGCTAAATGTAAAGAATCCGTTTTCTGTGAGAACACTCTACTTTGAAAACGTTGAAGATCTGAGGGAAGTAGAAAAATTACTGAAGAAAATTATTAAAAAGCAGTAATAATCAAATTTGATAAACGTTTAATAAACACCTGTAATAGCATCTGTGATGTTCTCAGAATTGTTTACATGTATTCAATGCGGAACTTGTGTTGCAAGTTGTTGCGTAAGATTAAACATAAGGAGAAATATTGCAAAATTTGTAAGTTCTGGAATTTTTTGGGATGAAAATCTTTGGAATTGCACTACTTGCCATTTATGTCAAGATAGATGTCCAAGGGGTATTCCCATCACCGATCTAATAGTTCAAGCTCGAAGTAAAGTGGTCGAAAATGGAAGAGTTCCAAGAGATATAAGAGCAATGCTTGAGAGTATTCAAAAATATGGAAATCCATTCAACGTTTCGAGAGCTAAGAGAAGGGAATGGATGAACGGATTAAAACTCAAGTTTGCTGAAGAAGGTGATTTCGAATACCTGTGGTTTGTCGGATGTTCAGTAGTAGATGATCGAATAAAATCTGTAGTTAGAAAAACCTATGAACTACTTAAAATCGCTGGAATAGATTTTGCAGTTCTTAAGGATGAGAACTGTTGCGGATGTGATGTCAAAGCAGTTGGAGAGGAGGGGCTGTTTGAATACTTAATGGAGAAGAATATGGAAGTATTTGAAAGTGTTAAAGCTGATAAGATCATCGTGAATTCGCCACACTGTTATCACGTATTCAAAAACTATTATGGATTAGAAGTGTATCACGTAACTCAAATTCTTCTTGAAGCAATCGAAAACGAGAGAATTAGATTTAAGAATTTAATTGAAAAAACTGTTACATACCACGATCCATGCTATCTGGGAAGGTACAATAAGATTTACGAAGAACCGAGAAAGATACTTGAGGCAATTCAAGTGAACTTAGTTGAAATGCAAAGAAACAGAGAGAGAAGCTTGTGTTGCGGAGCAGGAGGGGGAAACATTGTAAGAGATGTCGAGTTTAGACCTGCACTTAGAAGGATTGATGAAGCGAAGAGTGTTAACGCCGATGTAATTGCCGTAGCTTGTCCCTATTGCCTCAGAATGCTTGAAGATTCTGCGAAGATAAAAAACGTTGAAATAGAAGTATTAGATGTTGTTGAATTACTTTATGAAGCAGTATTCGGTCATTCAGATTGAGATTCCTTGATCTCTTTTATCTCCTCTATTATATCTTTCTTAAAGTTCTCAACTATTGATATCTCCTCCAAATCTAAAAATCTAAATGCATCGTTTACGACCCTATATCTTCCAATTAAAAATATCTGATTTAGATACGAATCAGTAGTAACTTCGACAATCGCTTTTTTATCTTCTATTTTTACGTTTAATACGTCAACGCCAGTGTGTATCTTAAAGAGTGCTTTTAACTTGTCTTCAGGCTTTTCGAGCTTTTCCTTTATCTCGTATTCAAATATTATCGTTTTTCCTGCAAGTGGGTGGTTAAAGTCAACTATTACTCTCCTACCAATTATCCTTTCAACTGTACCTATTTTGTTACCTATTCTAACCCTTTGTCCGACCTCTGGTCTTTCTCTGAACTTTGTAATGCTGTAAACATCCTTGTTTTCTGGATCGTACTTACCAAATGCTTTTTCTGGTGGTACTACAACTTTTCCTTTGTATCCAACCTCTTTCCCTATGAAATCTTCATCTAGTCCCTTTACGACGAGACCTTCGCCAACTACAACATAGATATCACCGTACCTCGTATTTTCGTTGTATATGCCATATTCTCTTGCGATTTTTTCATCTGTAGTGTCTATTACTGTTCCATCTTCGAGTTTTGCTGTATAGCTTATCTTTATAAAGTCCCCTTTCGATATCATTGCTTTTAGAGATTTAGTCGTGCATAAATGAGTTGTGGAATACCATAAATCTAATAAACAATAACAAGCTTAAAAGTTATAGGGCCCGTGGCTCAGCCTGGTTAGAGCGTTCGCCTGATAAGCGAAAGGTCCGGGGTTCAAATCCCCGCGGGCCCATTTAGTGTTTTGAAATTCATTTTACTTGCATATCTATTCCGGATCGATAATTTCTACTTTATTAAACGACATTATGGGGGCTTTTAAAACGTACAATCAATAATCCGCTTAAGAGAAAATTTTGTTTGACAAAG
>CAZFII010000123.1:0-4565 GCA_964518925.1 uncultured archaeon | reverse complement strand
ATCCATTCCATTTAAAAATATAAACGGAAATCTCCTACTGCATTTATAAACATTACTGTAACATCGAAGGCCAAGCTATATGCTTTTCGCACTGAGTTAAATCACTTGTAAAGTTAATAATACGCAACGAGCTTTTTTAGATCATCAACAGTTCCTAAATATACAACTTCATCACAGATTCCAAATATTTCAATTTTTCTTGCTTTTTTAAGCATTGGAGATATAAAACCTTGCAAGATGTTGTTACCAGATACAAGAGGGGAGAAGGCTGGTAAGACTAAAATTCTGTTATCCGCTTTGAGATAACATGGATAAGAGTACAATCCGCCTCGAATTCTCATCTTTACAGATGGATGCTCGTGTCCCATTATAACCCTATCGAAATCTACTTCTTTATGTCCGTGAACAACGTAGTAACCTCTAACTTTTACGTAATCTCTGAGTTCAATTCCATAATCAGCCAGTATATGTGCAATGTAGTTGTCGTGATTTCCCCTCACAACGGATATTTTTGTATCTATCGATTCTATAAAATATTTTATATCTTTTAATTCATATGGAAGAGTTCTTCCGAACTCGTGTTTTAGATCGCCGGCAATTATTAATTCTTTTATTTTATATTTTTCAATAATCTTTTTTGTTCTCCTGACTATTTCGTCTATTTGAATTCTAGGTATCGACACTCCTCTTTCCTGCAAATAGTTCTCTAATCCTATGTGTAAATCTGATATGATTGCCTTTCTTCCAATTATTACTGCTTTTTCGGGTGTTAGTTTTACATCTTTCATCATAATGAAAAACGTTAAAAATACATTTAAACTAAACACAATAGTAACATGTCGATTTTGTTACTCATTGGCGAACCCGGGAGTGGGAAATGTAGGATGATAAAATCGGTAATTAACGATTTTGATAAGGTTGTTTGGATTACAACTACATCTAGCGCTGAATTCATTAGAAGTTACGTTAACAAGGATTTATGGATAATCGATGTGTTCACATGGATTAGAAGGAGAAGTCACACAAATAAAGATATAGTTGTTACAAATCCTGTAAATTTAAATGAAATAAGCTTAGCTATTGGTAAAGCTCTTGAGATGCTTAAGGGTGATTATTTACTCGTGTTGAACTCTATTTCTGGATTGCTTGTGTATCATAGTCCTCAAAAAATCTTACACTTCTTAAGAAATTTAATCGTTAGAATTGAAAGTGAAAACGCAAGTGGTGTATTTACAGTTGTTAAAGATGCTCACGGAAAAGAAGTTGAAAACTGTATAGCCATGTTCTTCCCAAGTATTGCTGTTATAGAAGGTAATGGAGTGAGATTTTTAAAATCGATAGTCCCAATCGAAAGTAACTTTTTAGATTTCGATAAGGCAAAAGGAATCATTCATGAGATTTTGAAAACGAGGTACATTAAATAACGTCTAAGACGTCTAACTTCTCAACTCTTGCACTACATCCAATTAATTCCGAGAGATTTGGTTTAGTTCTACCATCATCACCACTTATAAGCTCTTTTATGTATAGTCCACCGTCTGCAACTATTTTTAGAACTGCTATCTTTCCTCTGTGAAGGATTAAATCGATATCGTAAGTCCTTCTAATTCTTAACAAATCAGCCCTCCTATGCAAAACCCTTTTAGGTGTTCTCTGATGAATCTCTCTAAAGCTAAGCTCTTCAATCGCTTTTTTAATCTCTTCTTCAGAAACTTCTCTCTCAAAAATGACCTTAACTCTATAAATCTTCTTTCTCCTTTCAGTCTTTACGATTTTTACATCTTTAGCTTTAGCGTATCTTAACTCTCTAACTTCAACTTTTCCTTTGCAGTATTCGTTTATTGCTTTTTCAATCTCTTCAATTGGGATGTATCTCTTTTTAGGTTCTACGATTTCCAAAACAAACGGTCTCCCATTTCCAAGCATTCTTGCATCTACGTCTTCCCTTCCAGCTCCATGGAGAATTGCATCTCTTGCCTTAAACATCTCTATTACCGGTTTAGCTATTAGCTCTTCTACTGAAGTGTAGTACTTTTTTCCAGTGTAATTGCAGATTTCACAACCTTTACCATTGCAGTATCTGCACAACCATCTCGTTTGAGATATGTTTCTAATCCTCTTCAGATATCTCCCATAAATGTAAACTGGCAAAATCTTTATATCAAAGCTAAAGTCTTCAAGATCAAACGTTATAACAACTTCTGGTTCATTTGAATGCCTTTTTCCAGTTAACCTACTTATCTCATTTGAGAGCATTTTATTGAATTGAGATTTTAGATTCTTTTCATCGTTTATTCCGATTTCTAAAAGATACTCCTGAATAGCTTTTAAGCTACCTCTAACCCTGCTACCAACTTGAAACCTTTCGAACTCGTATTCAGATAAAGATTTTACTATTTCTTTAGCGAAATCTCTAACTCTTTCGAAGGCATTGCAACAGATTACACAATCACTTGAAATCCTTCCAAATCTTATCCTATCGTAACAGAACTTACAAACATTTAACATAAAATAAAAATATAAAATAAAATTTAGCCAGCCTGCGGACTTAATAAACTTTGAAGCTTTTTCTGAGTTTCAGCAATTCTCTCCCTAAGTTTTTCCTCTTGTCTTTGAAGGGTTTTAAGTCTTATTTCGTATGTTTCCTTTTTCTCTGTCAACTCCTTTATTATCTTTTCTCGATCCTCCTTGACTAGTATTCCACCAACGGATTTGTAAATAGGAGTATCGTCGCTCACGTTGTTCAATTCATTTAGAGCATCTTCTGTATCCTTTAACAAAGCTTCAACTTGTACTCTCTGAGATATTACCGCCTGTAACTGTTGCTGCAGTTGTTGAAGTTGTGCCACCATATTTTGAACTTGTGGTGGGAGTTCACTCATGCTATCACATCTTTAGTTAGTGGTATTTAAGATCTTACATACCTCCTCACACATCTTCACAAGTCTTAACCATGAGTTTATAGCAGCCCTTATATCTGAGATCTCATCAGCCTTAATAATGATTATAAGCTTTTTTTCGGATATACTTACTTCTGCATGAGTAATAGCATCTCTCTCTTCCACTTTAAGTGCTTTGTACAATTCTTTGACGTTATCACTTTCAATCTCTATATACACTTCGGCTTTGTTCATATCTAAAGCTAAATTTAAAACTTTAAAACTCTTGCAGACACCGTTATAGGATCCCATATTGGATTGAATGGTGGAGCGTATCCTATGTCCATGAAGAACAAATCCTTCGTTGTAAATCCAGCTTGAATCGCCGCTGCAAAAACGTTCACCCTCATAGCTACATCGCTACCGACTATTTGGGCACCTAGGATTCTATTCGTCTCCTTATCTGCAACTACTTTAAGCCATATATCCTTACCACCGGGATAGTAGTGTACCCTCGTTTTTGCACTTATAAAAGCTGATTTAACCTTAAAACCCTCTTTTGTTGCTATTTTTTCTGTTAATCCAGTCATTCCAATTTCCAAATCGAAGAACTTTGTATACTGTGTTCCCAAAATTCCCGGAAATTCAAGCTCTTGCCCAGCTATGTTTACACCAGCTACGTATCCCATTTTATTTGCATAAGTTGCTAAAGGAACCCAAACTCTTTTACCAGTTATTAAATGAACGGTTTCAGCACAGTCTCCTACAGCGTAAACGTTTTCAACACTCGTTTGCATTTTTTTATCTGTCCATATAGCTCCAGTCTCTCCAATTTTACAACCAAGCTGTTTGGCAAATTCTACACTTGGCTTAACACCCGTTGCAACTATGACTACATCAGCTCTGTATTCTCCTTTACTCGTTATAACCCTTTCAGCTCTATCCCTTCCTTCGATTGCTTCAGGTAGTTCATTCATTCTTAGATTAACTCTGCTACTCATATAATTCTTTATTATCTTTCCAATCTCTTCATCGAATCTTGGCAATGGATAATCGTACTTTCCGATTAATGTAACTCTTTTTCCTTGTGCTACAAGAGCTTCACACATTTCAACGCCGATGTATCCAGCACCTATAACTACGACATCCCTTGCATCTCTTATAGCGTTTTTTAGTCTATCCACATCCGCGGGATGATGAACTGTTAGAACGTTCTCAAAATGTACTCCTTCTATATCTGGAACTCTTGGCAAGGAACCAGTGGCTATAACTAAAGTATCCCAATCGTAAACAACTTCTCTTCCGTTTTCTCTAACCCTTAAAAATCCATCTCCCACTTCTACAACTTCAGAGTTTATGTGAACGTCAATACCTCTCTTCTCCTTAAAAAATTTTGGAGTATAGTACATCAGATCTTTGCTACCCTCCACAAGTCCTTCTACAACATATGGAATACCACAAGGGGCATGACTGACGAAGTTGGTTTTCTCGAAAACTTTTACGTCCCAACTCGGTTGCAGTGCCTTTATCCTCGATGCAGCAGTCATTCCAGCTGCTCCGCCACCTATTACTACAACTTTTTTCATGAATTGTTGTTACGAATAGGGCTATTTATCCTTTTGTTTCCAGCATGATGTGTCCACTTTGTGCGAAAAATTTAAATATTAGATATGTAAGCTTTTGCCC
>CAZFII010000122.1:0-4578 GCA_964518925.1 uncultured archaeon | reverse complement strand
TGTTTTGTATGTAAAGAAATGTTGAATCTCATAGAGAGAACGGAAACGAGAATGTATTTGTCATTGACTTTAACAGCAAATCCGTCTATTGTTTCTGAATCTCATAGAGAGAACGAAAATATGTTATAACTGTTCCCTTCTTACCTCTCAGCTTCTCTTTTCACATTTTAGATTAAAAATTTTAGAATATATCAGATACATTAAATTACAAAAATATTTAGAGATCAAGAGATTACGCTGAACTGTTGGTTATCATAAACACTGATTTTAATAGAATTCAAGACCAACGCTCAGTCTCGAAATTGAGCACTGTAAACTAATTATTAAAATCCTAAAAAGTTTAAGCTGAATCTGGACATTTTAATTAAATGATAGTACACTTTAAAATTAGCTTTGTAGCATCAGAATCAAAGTACTTTCGAATGTATTCTGGTGCTTACGTCAGAGGATTTCTCTATTGGGTTTTAAAGAGGATAAATAGGATTTTAGCTGAGGAACTACATTCCAACAAAGGATTAGCTCCATTTGCAACCTCACCGATATTCAAAAATGATAATTATTCAATTGACAAACTTATAGAGGGAGAAAAATACTCTTTCACAATTTCAGTATTCGTTGAAGAAATTGGAGAGGCTCTAAAAGATTACTTGATGAGTATTGATCAGATATTCTTTGCGGGAACGTATAACAAAGTAGATAAAATAGAGGTTAAATACGTTGATGAGTTTGAAGAGGATACTTTTAGAAAATTCAAGATAAAGTTTTTAACACCTTGCTATTTTAGAATTCCAAACTTAGATTATAGATTTGTTCCACTGCCACTTCCTCAACTACTTTTTAGAAGTTTAGCAAGATTGTACGAGGCTTATGTCTCGTGTTTACCTATAGAATATAGGGAATGGCTCGATAAATGGGGAATCGCAGTATCGGGGTGTAATATTAGAACTGAAAAAGTTTTACTAAAGAAGGGATTATGGTCGGTAGGATTTACTGGAGATGTCAATTTTTCAATCCCAGATGATACGTACGATGAAAAATTCGTTAGAATTACATCAAAATTACTTAACTTTGGAGAGTATTCAAACGTTGGCGGTGGAAGAACGTCTGGAATGGGTATGATAAGAGTAAAAAATAAATAAAATTCCTCGAAGTCGGTTAACGTTTGAAAGCATAAAATATATCAATAAAATTTTAATGTATTTCTTTTTTCTATGAACTCTACGACGGCAATGTTTTCTCAGCAAAATCTCAAGCGGCGTTAAGTCTTTTCTTACAAACAAGGCTTTTGAACGAGCATCGTGCTTTAAATATTTATTAATCGTTCAGCAATGCTTTAAAAAACTTTTCCAATTTAAATACACAATGTTGCATCACCACCCTTAATTTCAAAATCAGATTTTTCAGAAAATCAGAAGAACATGTCATATCCTCAGCAATAACGTGGTAAAAAATCCTACTTCTAATCCTGTTTTCCCATAGTATCTCATACTGAAATTTGTTTCTTGCTTTTTCTGAATCTCATATACTAAAATAACACTTTTTCTACTCTTGAATCCTCGATTTGGTCATGACACCACATTGTGGGATGATTTAAATACTTTATCAGCGTTGCATCACCACCCTCGATTTTGGTTAAGCTTTAACTGATTTATTAATTTTAAAGCTATTAATAGTTACAAAAATATTTTAAAAATGTTATAAATTCATAATTTTCCCTCTAAGAGGGAAAAATCTTTTAAAAATTTTCCCTCTAATAGGTATAATGGAGAAAGAGAATATAATAGATTACCTTAGAGAATACGAGAGATTTAAACCCAAGCTTATAGAGAGGGAATTATCAGTTCCGTTGGAATCTCAATTCGTTATATCGATAATTGGGCCAAGAAGAGCAGGAAAAACCTATTACCTCTTTCAACTCTCAAGAAAAGTGAAAGACTACATCTACTTAAACTTTGAAGATTCAAGACTTTATGGATTAACACACAAAGATTTAAGAGAAATAATAAGAGTATTCATTGAAGTATATGGAAAAGAACCGAGATATCTATTCTTAGATGAAATACAAAATTTAAAAGGATGGGAAATAATAGTAAGAGAACTTCACGATCTTAGAAAATACAAAATACTATTAACAGGTTCGTCTTCTAAGTTATTAAGCAAAGAAATAGCAACACAGTTGAGAGGAAGAACACTATCTTACCTTTTACTTCCATTCAGCTTTAGAGAATTTCTTAAAGCTAAAAGGATAAAGTTAAGTAAATACATTAGTAAAGATGAATCTGCTAAAATAAAGCATTATCTGAAAGAATACTTAGAATTTGGAGGATTTCCTGATGTTGTCCTAAACGAAGAAAAGATAAGAATTCTAAAGGAATATGCAGATTTAATCTTATTTAGAGACTTCATAGAGAGACATAAGATAAAAAACATAGAGCTTGCGAGATTTCTACATTCTTTCACAATTCAAAACTTTTCAAAAGAAATATCTATAAATTCAATATTTAATAGACTTAAAAGTATTAATGTTAGAGTTTCAAAAAATACACTTTACGATTACATTTCAAAACTTGAGGATACTGTATTCTTCTTCTTTTTGAGGAGATATTCGATAAAACCACATTTGAGAGAATCATATCCAAAAAAGATTTATCTGTGTGATACTGGCTTAACAAAGGTTGTGAGATATTCTGAAGACATTGGAAAGTTAATGGAGAATACAGTGTTTTTAGAATTGCTTAGATTAAAAAATCAGAATCCATTGATTGAAATCTTTTACTGGAAGGATTATCAGCAAAGGGAGGTAGATTTTGTAGTAAAGGAAGGAGAGCAAATAAAACAGCTAATTCAGGTGACTTATGATTTAAACCCTGAAAATGAGAAGAGGGAAATAGGTAATTTATTAAGAGCTTCTAAAGAATTGAAATGTAACAATCTAATGATAATAACTTGGGATCAAAATGAAATTATAAAGAAAGATGGAAAAGAAATAAGAGTATTACAGCTTTGGAAATGGTTAACAAGATTATACTAAATTTGAAATTTCCTTAATCTCTCTTAGAATTTTCAAGTCTCGTTCGAGTTTTTCGTCTTTTACAGAAACTTTAACACATTCGTTATCCCAGTCGATGGGATTTTTACCACGCCAGATTCCAAAGATATCTATACCTGAAATCGTTATGACTCCAAAGATTACCGCTGCAGTATAAATCAAATCTCGAACATTTTCCCATTCCGTTCTGATCTTCTCCTTTTTGATACTTGGAACTTCAAGTAATAGTGGTTTTATTCCATGTCCTGCTGAAATTTCGTACATTGTCTTATCAAATGTTATTAACCATACATCGCAATCTCTCATCTTTGAGAATTCTCTTAAAGCTCTTACAATTTCATTGTCTCCTCTTTCTGACGGAATTTCTTCAAATCTAACAGACCTTCTGAATCTGTTAAATTCAGCTCTCCCGATTTTAAGTATTCTATCGATTACTTTAGGTTGATTTATAAATTCCTTAAATTTTTTATCTCTCGTTATAAGTTCTCTTAACTCGAATTCGCTATATTTCCCAGTCTTTTCACTGAACAATTCCAATTTAACCCCTTCGGCAACGATAAACGCTCCAAGAACACTTTTATTCCTCTCAGCAAAAGTTTGGAAGTGGTAACTAGTTCTATTTATAAAAGCATTTGTATCAAATGATATGTATAGTGGTCTTGGTCTATCATACATTGATTTTTTAAACTCCTTAACAATCTCATTGAATGTTTCATCTAAGTTTCTGGGCTTTAAGATTCCAGCCGAGAGTAAAGCTGTTTTATAATTAGATGCATCTGGTAAGAGGTTCTCATACTTAAATGCTCGATCATCAAACTCTCTTTCATCAAGGTAGATACGCACTGTATCGTCTTCCAAGTCTACAGCTAATATTGAACCAACTTTTGTCTTTATTTCAAAATATGGATTTTTCTCATATAGATAATTTAATAGGGCTGTTAGCTCACTCCTTTGAAGTAACACCTAACTCCCTCCTCATTTCATACAATTTTTGTAACTTATGTGGGATTAAGATTAGAGGATAATTTAGATAGCGTTGATCGCTTAAATGCAAATAGTAAACTCTATGAACCTTATCCTTAAGACTCTTAGCGACACCCATAAACATGGCAATTGCAGACATAAATTTCCTACCGGGAGTCATATCTATTGCTATTTCATTCCCTTCTCTCAATTCTTTCCTTCTAATAGATAGTAAAAGTTCAGCTAACCTACGGAAATCCTCTTCATGAACTTTAGTACTATCATCGGCTATAATTTCTGGCTCTGGCACACCATAATTTTTTAAAATAACTTTAATAGCTTTTACTACCATCTCTTTTTCTCCCTTAACAGCATCGTTCCAGATTAAGTAGACTTTCTCAGGTATGAATTCTCCAGATTTGCAAGCAATCCAAATGGGATTTATTACGGCGAATGGACTTTTACCGACTATAGTTATCCAGACCTTCATTATTTAGAATTTACAAAATGTCGCTAAAAAAGCTTCGCATTAGTTTCGAAGGTTGGCAATTAGGTTGATGGGGTTA
>CAZFII010000121.1:0-4604 GCA_964518925.1 uncultured archaeon | reverse complement strand
GATGATGATGCCTACGGGGACTGAATAGTGATGATCACGCCCTTCTCTGAAACCTTTATATGTCTGTAAAGTCATATGAGTCCCATGCTCAGAGTAGTTAACTTAAGTGTCAAGGTAAACGATAGAAACATTTTGAATAATATAAGTTTATATATTAAGAAAGGTAATGTTTACGTACTATTCGGGCCAAATGGTAGTGGTAAATCCACCCTTCTAAATGCAATACTTGGAAATCCTAGGTATAAAATCGTAAGTGGTAGGATTTTCTTTAAAAAGAAGGATATAACGGATTTACCACCTTATGAAAGAGTAAGAATGGGTATTGGTATCGCATTCCAAAATCCACCGAAGATAAGTGGTGTAAAACTCATAGATCTCTTGAGGTTTTGTGCGAGGATTGGTAACTACAGTGAAGATGAAATATTTAAGCTTGCAGAAAGGCTAAATTTAAAAGATCTGTTGTATAGAGATGTAAATCTTGGATTTTCTGGAGGAGAGATTAAAAGATCGGAAATACTACAAATTATGCTCATGAATCCAGATTTTGTCATGTTAGATGAGCCTGACAGTGGTGTAGATTTGGAAAACCTGTCTTTAATTGGGAAGACCATTAATGAACTACTACAAGAGGACAAGAAATCTGGGATAATCATTACGCATACTGGTCAAATACTCGATTACATCGATGCCGATTACGGCGTTATAATATATCATGGGAGGATAGCGTGTATTGGCGATCCAGAGGATATACTCAACGCTATAAGAGAAAACGGATATGAGGGGTGTATAAGGAAATGTCTGACGAATTTGTAAATCTGATTAAAAGTGTTGGAATAGAATTAGACTCAAAAAAGAGGTCAGGGACTTTTTTACAGGAAGATCAAATAGTTAAGACCTTTTCAAGCTTCTTTGAGGGAGTAGAGGTACTAAGTATAAGGGAAGCCCTAAAGAAATACGAATGGCTTGAAGATTACATGTGGAAAGCTGTAAAAGTTCAAGACGAATACACAGCTGAGGTTAGCGAGGATTTCAACGGTTACTTCATCCGTTCGTTACCGAATGCGAAGGTTGAAATTCCCGTTGAAGCTTGTTTATACTTAAGATCGATAAAAAAGCAGAAAGTACACAACATAATCATAGCCGAAGAAAACTCCGAGTTAAACATAATATCTGGATGCGTTTCTCATCCAACTGCTACGGGCATGCATATCGGTGTTACCGAGTACTTCGTTAAAAAGAATGCTAAGCTAACCTTTACAATGATTCACAGATGGGAGAGGGGAATAGAAGTAAGACCTAGGAGTGGAGCAATAATTGATGAAAATGGAACATTTATAAGCAATTACATCCTTATGAGTCCAGTTAAACTCGTTCAGATGTTTCCAACAGCTTATTTGAACGGAAAGAATTCTAAAGCATCCTTTAATAGTATTGTTGTTGCTATGGATAACAGTGTTATCGATTCTGGAACTAGAGCAGTGTTAAAAGGTAGTGGAAGTTCTGCAGAGATAATCTCAAGAAGCATAAGTAAAGGAGGAAAAATCATTGCAAGGGGTCACATAATAGGTGATGCACCAAAGGTTAAAGGGCATTTGGAGTGTAGAGGATTAATATTAAACAGTGGAGTAATTCATGCGATTCCAGAGTTAGAGGCGAGGTATCCTAATGTAGAGTTAAGTCATGAAGCTGCTATTGGAAAGATTGCCGATGAGGAGATATTTTATCTAATGTCAAGAGGGTTAACAAGAGATGAAGCGATATCTACAATAGTTAGGGGATTTTTGGAGTTGGAGATAAGGGGATTACCAGATGTTTTGAAAAGGGAAATAGACAAGGCCATTCAGATGGTTGAGAAGGATTTGTTTTAAATCTTCATTTTAATCTTTACGAGATAGTTTATAGCGAGTTTTTGAGCTTTGTCTCTTATATCGATTATCTTTTCTGAAAGTCTTTCATACGATTCAAGCTTTGCAATACTTTCAAGTTCTTTGATTCTTCTGAGACAACTCATAACAGAATCCTTAAACAGTGGACAGTGTAAACATTCATCCATCTTCGATTCCATGTAATTCAATTTTTTCTCTATTGTTTCAACGTATCTAATGTAATCTTCTTCCAAAGTCCTTTTGACGGATGAGCAGTCTATGCATTCAAGCGTTATTGGATCTGAACAATCTTTGCATATAAATCTGTAACACCTCGGACATATTCCAGTAGCATCGTTGCCGCAGATCTCGCATTTCATAAGATTCTTTGAGTCTGAAATCTCATAAAGCTACCGATTAAAAACTTAAAAACCTTGTAAGCGTATACTATATTATAATGATCCCAAAGAAATTGCTGAGTGAGCTTAAGGGATATCAAATAGTTGGGAATCATTCAGCTGTAAAGACGTGTTTCTGGCTTAAGAAGTCGTTAAAAGATGAAGGCGTTTGCTATAAGCAGAGGTTTTATGGGATTAAAAGCCATCGTTGCCTTCAGATGACTCCAGCTTTAATGTGTAATCAAAGCTGTATATACTGCTGGAGACCACTTGAACTTTTAAGCAAAGTTGAAAGATGGGATTCTCCAGAATTCATAGTTGAAGAAAGCATTAAAGCTCAGCATAGACTGTTGAGTGGATTTAAAGGAAATAAAGACGTGAACAAGAAGAAGCTTGAAGAAGCTTACAAGCCAAATCAGGCAGCTATAAGTTTAATCGGTGAACCGACCTTGTATCCATACTTAGACGGTTTAATTGAAGAGTACAAGAAAAGGGGATTTACAACTTTCCTCGTAACAAATGGAACTAATCCAGACGTTCTCGAAGTCGTAAATCCAACTCAGCTATACATAAGTTTAACTGGCTATGATGAAGAGAGCCATCTTATATTGAACAGACCTCCAAAGAGCAATTGGGAAAGGATTTTGAGAAGTCTTAAGGTTATGAGTGAGCACGACTCAAGGACTGTTATAAGGTTAACGTTAATCAAGGGTTACAACATGAGCGATAAGGCTATAGAGAAATACGCCAAACTAATTGAAATCGCTTCTCCAGATTTCATCGAAGCAAAAGCCTATATGTATTTAGGTTATTCAAGGTTAAGGCTGAAATACGAGAACATGCCTACGCATCAAGATATAGTTGAGTTTAGTGAGAAGTTGGCTAAGGTAACGTCCTATGAAATCAAAGACGAATCTGAGCCAAGTAGGGTAGTATTGCTAACGAGGTAACTAAAGTTTATTAGGTTGTGACCACTCAACAATGAATTAACACTATTTATTAACTTTGATTTCGAGATTTAGCTTCTCGATAAGTTAACACGTCCATCGAATTTTTTGGCTGTGAAGAAGGCCTTAGCAGAAGTATACCACTTACGGTATTAAACATTGGATGTGTCAACTTAGTGCGAAAAAAAGCATAAATATTCAATATTTAAAGCTTGGATGGTAGTGATGTAACATTGTTGAAGGTATTTAAATTATCCACAATGTGGTGTCACGACCACACGTCCTTAAACATTAAACAAAAGTTAATATTATAGCGTTATACTCTCAATAAACCTCAACCTCTTTGGTATTGGTGGATGGGTTGAGAGGAACTCTTCTATTGGTGATATGGGTCTATTCTTCAACCTCTCTATGTCCATTCTCGTTATCGGTTCGGCAACAGCGTTGACTAATGCATATATAAACAGCGTTCTGAATTTACTATCCGCTATTTCGCTCATGAAAGATGGATACCTTTCGTAGAATAGGTGAATCTTTGCAAGACTCCTCTGCATTGCGTCTTTACCAGCAGCGACTACTCCCTCAAAGTCCGCGTAATACTCTCTCAGCCTACTGAATGCGAGAACGAGTATTTGAATGAGGAACGAGACTATTACAGCTGCTATTCCAACCAATGCAAGCTGGTTTCCTCTTCTCTCATCGTCGAATGAAGCATGGATTAACGAGTAACCCAAGTAGAAGATTATAGATGGAAGCAAGCCAAAGAATAGCATCACAAGGTTATCTTTGTGCTTGTGGTGACCTATCTCATGTCCTATAACGGCTTCGAGTTCTTCTCTGTTCAACATCTTCAAAAGTGAATCCGAAACGGCGACGTATTTGCCAGTTAAGAAGTTACCGTATGCGAATGCATTCGGTGGACAGTTGACGACTACGGCTTTAGGCGGTTTAACTCCTAAGCGATATGCAACATCATTAACTACTTCCTGTAAGTATTCATCTGGTGTTGCATGATACGTCATGTTGATAATATACGGCGATAGTAGATACATTAGGAAATTAGCAGCTATTAAGAATACTACAAGACTTACTACGTTTACGTAAAATCCAGCAACTGCGAGCACTGCGTATATTATTAAGACAGATACAAATATTATCAGAAACGCAAGTAGAGCCATCGAGGTATATAGCGAAAATCTTCCAGATACTCTACTCGCTATCTTCGGTGCTACTGTACTCGCTATGAAGAGCATTAAAAAGTATCCTAAGGTAGCTAATATGATGTATATTGGATCAAATATTAGGAACATGTTTTAGAGTAGTCTTTAAGGTATTAAATCTTTTTGAGCAAAATTTTATAACCCTACGAAATAGAACAATACAATCAGATAAAA
>CAZFII010000120.1:0-4670 GCA_964518925.1 uncultured archaeon | reverse complement strand
GAATAAACCCACATTTCGCCCTTCAAGGGCTTTCGGGTATTTAAGGTTAAATGTTCCTTGTTGCATTTAAATGTTACTTAAATCGAAAACTGTTGCGAACCCAATTGATTCGCTTTTACTTGCATAGCGATAGGTCATGGATGAGAAGACACTTGTGGAATAGAAGATATTT
Source organism: uncultured archaeon (assembly GCA_964518925.1). GTDB lineage: Archaea > Halobacteriota > Archaeoglobi > Archaeoglobales > Archaeoglobaceae > CAYWXE01. The sequence goes on along the minus strand of CAZFII010000120.1, from coordinate 4,498 downwards.
ACTTAGGCAAGGCATGAAGTATTTAGCATTATACACTTTATCTGGATTCTCAGAGTGAAGCAACATTGTTGATGAAGTATTTAAATCGTCTACAATATAGTGTCATGACCAAAATATAATTAAATTTAGAATTTTATTTGATCATTAAATTTTAAAATTCGCAAAAAAAGTTTAAGGAATTAGTTATTCCTCTCCGTAGACGGATTCGTAAACGAGTTCTATTATGTCCTTAACCACAATTCTATCATCTAATTTCTCCGTTTTTACTCCATCTTCAAGCATTATTAGACAGAATGGACAAGCTACAGCCAAGATTTCAGCACCAGTTTCCGCTGCTTCTCTCGCCCTTATGTTGTTTGGTCTGTCTTTGCCAGGGTATTCCCTGACGAGGTTTCCACCGCCTCCTCCGCAACAAAAGCTTCTTTCCCTATTTCTCGGCATCTCAACTAACTGCAACCCGGGAATTGCTTTTAGTATTTCCCTCGGCAAATCGTAGATTCCGTTGTACCTTCCTAAATAACATGGATCGTGATAAGTTACCTTCTTATTTATCGGATGCTTCAGTTTGAGTTTGCCACTTTTTATGGCATCGTAGATTATTTCAAGAACGAACTTCGTGTCAAGTCCGTATTCGTTTTTAAACGTGTTGTAGCAGTGAGGAGATGTCGCTATAATCTTCTCCACGCCGTACTTCTCAAAGGTTTTCATATTTTCCTCTTTTAAGAGTTGGAATAATCCCTCTTCTCCAACCCTTCTAACATCGTTTCCGCAACAACTCTCCTCCCTTCCCAGAATTGCGTAGTTTATCCCTATGTCGTTGAAGAGTCTAGCGAGCTTTATCGTAACTTGAACGTTTCTGACATCAAAGGAGTGTGCACATCCAACAAACCACAGGTATTCAAATTCTGGATTGTTTTTGACTGTTAACACCTCTATTCCAGCTTTTTTCGTCCACTGATCCCTCTTAAATCTGGCTTCACCCCATGGATTCTTTTGCCTCTGAATATTCGTTAGCAAATCTCTTATATCTGGTGGGGCTTCACCACTCTCAATTATACCCTTTCTCATCTCGATGATTATTTCCATCTGCTCAGCGTAAACTGGACACATCTCCATGCACGCTCTACAAGTTGTACACGCCCATATTCCTTCCATGTCCATTACCGTATCCAATAAAAGGATTTCCTCCTCATTTTTATTCTCCATTAGAACCTTCTCAAGCCTCCTTATGTTTTGAATCAGGAACATCGGTGATAGCGAAGTTCCAGAGTTAAACGCTGGACAGTTATCTTGACATCTGCCACATCTCATGCAAGCTAAACTAGCTAACAGATCCCTCCTCGTTAGATCCTTTGGCGTTATAGCACCCATGTACTCCTCACTCGGCGATGGCCTTAAAACTCCTGGATTTCTTTCGCTCCTCGTAAATATACTGATAGGAGCGAATACTATGTGTAACAGCTTCGTGTAGGGGATAATCGCTATAAATGCAAGTATTAGCACAGTATGCAAGCCCCAGAGAATGTAGGGCAAAAGTGTGTTGTTCAACTCGCTAAACCTAACGAACTCCTTCAATATTACTCCAAACGCTATTGCAAGGATGAAGATAACTAAGACTAAGTCATCGTCTTTCGCGAATTCGTACTTCTTCGCGAATCTACTTGGCTTTAATACGTATCTGTTAACTGCTGTGATGATTAAGCCTATAACGATCATTACTCCCGCTATGGTCATTGAGATCTTTAATGATGGATAGATCGCTCTGAACAAATCGTGAAATGCAACAGAAATCGTGAACAGAAGTAGATCTATTAAGACGATTATTGTTCCCCATAGGAATAGAAAGTGTGCTAGACCCATCTTTTTCTCCCTTAGGTATAATCTGAACAGCAGTAACCCATCCCTTACGACGTATAGTATTCTTTTCTTAGCATTTCCAGTTCTATTTTCCCCTCCTTTAAGCCCTATGTTTATAAACTTCCACTTCTGCCATATACCGTAAGCAAAAACTATTATCGAAATTATTAATAAAACATAATATATCAAACTAAACATTTCCAACACCTCCTACGATGTCTGCTTTTCTATGAAGCTCAATTACATTCTTGTGACAGTATTGGCAACTCATCGGATGAATTACGATTATGTTTGTATCATGGCAAGAGGAACAATTCGAATGGGGAATTGTGATGTCTGGAGGTGAACCGTGACAAAAAGCTGTTAAAGGATCTTTTCCATGACATCTGCTACAGTTGATCAAATGCATGGAGTGAACGTCATTTCCATGACAACTCCTACAGTACTTTAAACCGTTAATGTGCTTAATATACTCTTTAGCATTAACGTGACAAGTTGTGCAGTTTAAATCTGGGATCTTTTCATTGCTATTTGTTGCAAGAATGGGAATTGCCAATAACATTGGCAAGAAGATCAAAACCCACCTCAACCTCATTTCGCTCCCTCCAAAAACCTCTTTTCAAATTTCTCGTGAATAACTCTTACATCACCATGACAGTCTACACATGTGACGTTTGGCATGTGTATTTGCAATAGCTTTGTGCCATGACATCTGCTGCAGTTCTTGCTGAACGTATACCTCGTGAAGTTAATCTTGGGATGTTTCTCAACTTCGTGACATTTTAAACAGTACAAATCGCCATGCACATGACTTTTATAATTCCACGGCTGAGTGTGGCATTCACAGTTTTTAACACTTTCAAGCTTGATTTCTTCTTGTTTTTGAACGCATCCAGCCAAAAACACTGCAAGCAAAATCAGAATCACAATCAACTTCTTAAACACGGCATCACCTCCTAAGAATGCGGATTATGACAAACAACGCATAGAACTCCTTTGTGATGTGTGATGTTAACAGTTTTGACTGCATTCCTTCCCGGAATGTCCAAATGGCATTTCAAGCAGAATTCTCTACTTCTGTCGATCTTTATGTATTCCTTACTTCGAGTTATAGCATGCTTAGCTCCAGCACCATGACATGCTTCACAACTAACACTCGAATGGTTCTTTAACCCCTTAAAAACTTTATAATGACACTCTGCACAAATCTTTGTGTCTAAAAACTTCTTTTCCCTTGAACCTTCGATCTCTGTCCAGTTTTCTATACTCTTCTTCGTTATATACGGTGCGAGACCAAAGACGTAAACGAGAACTACTGAATACACAGCCAATACAAATATCGCAGATAACGCCAAAACCTTTGGCTTCATGATATCACTCCACAAATCGAGAATCCAATCCTATGTAAAATACCCTCGGAAAAGTCCCCTCTTCAGGCTTGAGAACTGTTACCTTCTTCTCCTTAAGTATCTTATAAACTTCGCTGTTCTCATCGTTTACATCTCCGAAAATCCTTGCATGAGTTGGACATGCTAATACACAAGCTGGCTCTAAGCCGTTTTTAATCCTATGGTAACAAAACGTGCACTTGTCTGTTACACCTTGCTCTGGATGTAAAAACGTTGCACCGTATGGACATGCGACTATACAGTACTTACAACCTATGCATGTATTCTTATCAACTAAAACTATTCCTTCTTTTGTATAAAATCTTGCGTAAACCGGGCAAACGTTAACGCAGGGGGCATTAGCACAGTGGTTACACAGCCTTGGGACAAAGAAAACCTTCGAATACTTCCACTCCACATCTAAAAACGGATTTTTGTCGGTGTTCATTACAACCTTCTGAACCTTAGCCTTTGGAACTGTTTCTTCAACTGAGTATCCCTCTACCCAAGTTCTCGAAAGTGGAATCTCTAAAGGGATATCGTTTTCGATTTTACATGCGATAACGCAGTTACCACAGCCTATACACTTGTTAACATCGATAACCATCACGTAACTCTTCTTCGAATTAGATGTAGACTTTCCTAAAGCTTTGACAGTCGAAGCTCCAATGATTAATCCTATCACTCCCTTTATGAACTCTCTTCTCTTGATACTTCCACCTCCATTGGAAGTAACTTATAGCATATGTAATACAGAAATACTGCAAGGGAGAGAAAACCAATTGTTGCCATTATTTCAAAAGGATGAACTTCAAAAGCTGGCACTCTCAACCCAGAGATAGTCTTCAACAATTGTCCCCCAGTAATCAAATCGAATCTAGAGAAGAAAACCCCCACAACTGTGAGTATTGAAGCAACAAATACACATCTGATATCTCTACCAAATCTCGGTACAGCTAAGAGTATTATCGGTATGATCAAGCCAATAGTAACTTCAAAAAACCAGAAGTTGAAAGCGTAACTTCCAAACACAAAAACCTCTGTTGCCTCTCTTGATAGTAGTGTCGAAGTAGGATAGGCTTTTATTATGTAATTCCAAGCTGTAAAGAGTAAAGCTATTGAGAGAGAAGCACCTAATACAATCCTTAACGTTTGAACGGCTTCATACCTTTTATTCCCTCTTGCATAGTCGGTTACAACAACACCTATTATAGCTAAAGGTACTGCAACAGCCACAAACAGTGCTGTCATTA
>CAZFII010000119.1:2561-4720 GCA_964518925.1 uncultured archaeon | reverse complement strand
CATTTGCACTCTAGAGGAGCTTGAAGAAGAAAAGAAATTACTTAAATATGGGTGTTACTATAATGAGTTTAGAATTTTAGAATACTGATTTTTCATGTCATTTAAATCTTTAATTACATCTAATCCTCTTTCTGTTATTTTTACTCTATAAGTGGGTTTATTCGATGCACTTTCTTCTTTTTCAATTTTTATAACCTCTACGAGTTTTAACAATTCAAGAAAGAAACAATTCTTTTTAACTGTACTATAATTCGTTTTAAGAACTTTTGACAAATGATAAAACGAATAAACCTTTCTGTTACTCAAGATTTTCAAAATTTTAAGCTTTATTTTGTCACTTTCAAGTATATCTACCATTTTGTATCGAATAAAACAAAATAGTAAAGTATAATAGAGATTAATTGCATAAATTGAGGTGAACACTACAAAATAGTAGTGTAAAGGGAGGAGATACAATGAGAAGAGTTATAATTTCAGCATTGTTAATGGTGACTATTTTAGCAACAGCATTAGTTGATGTTAGTGCAAAAGAAGTAAAATTAAGCATGAGCGAAACAAAAGAAAACATAATAACAAATTTCACAGTACCAATACCCACTCTAGGAGATTTTAAAGTGTATATTAAGCTAAGAACAGAAACACAAGGAGATCTGACAGTAGATCTAACTGTAAATAAACAAATAATCTCACCAGGAGATGAACTTGAAATCTATATTAAACCGATTAGTGGAAGATTAAAGATAAACAGAACACCAATATTAGAGGTAATTGATCCAAAAGGTAAGACTCACAAGAAAGAATTAACGACTATAACTGATGAAAAAGACTTTCCAGGTCAATTTGACATAAGTATTCCATTACCAATAAGTGATATCCTCAAGGTAGTAATAGCCTATTATACGGGGGGTGGTGGAGCCTTAATACCAATACCAAATATCGGGGCAAATGTCTATGGTACTGTAAAAACATATCCAAAAGTATACATTAAAGCAGAGGGTTGCTATCCAGAATTATCAGAAGTTACGTTATATTCGAGCAAACCAGAAACTGTTAGAGTCAAAAAGATTGAAGGTGCTGGTGCGAAAATAATCCTCGATTCATGGAATCTGAATTCAGTTATCCAAGCAAATTCAGATATTTATGGTGGAGAGTATAAAGGAGAAATATCTCCAATTAGTTATAAACTAGTCGATAAAAAAGAAAAAGTCAATACTGTAATAGCTACATTGAAGACACCAATTCAGATAAAATTAAATGAAATTAAAACTGTAGAACTAGGAGAAAAAACGTTAATTAGTGGTTTTGTCGAGCCGAAAACAAGCATTAATTTGAAGATTTTATGTGATAATAATATAATTGCGACAATTAGAAGTAGTAGTGATGGTAAATTTGATTATATTTGGACTCCAAAAGTAGTAGGAAAACATTTCATAAAAGTCGTTCATGATGGTTCGGAATTTACAGAACCAGCTGAGTCGAATGTTGTTACAGTAATAGTAAAAAATCCTCCAACTCCAACTAAAACTACAATAGTAACTCCCTCAAAAACATCTACGAAGACTCAAGTAAGCGAGACAACACCACCAGAGAAGACGAAAATAATTGAAACTGTATCGAAGAAAACACCAGGATTTGAAATTGTTTTGGCAATATCAGCAACAACAATAGCTTTAGCTTTGAGAAGAAAGATCTAATCTTTTTTACCTTTTTTATTGGGAGGTGATTAGGTGATAGAAGTTCCATCGGAGTTAGAGAAGTATTTAACGAAAGACGAAGTTGTAGAGCGCAGTTTTAATTTAAAGAATTGTAAAGTGTGGGCAACGAATAAAAGATTATTCGTAAAAATAGGAAAAAGAGTACAAGATGTAGATTATAATCATATTTCAAGTGTTGGATTTGAGGAAAAGAGATACTACAAATTAATAGTGTTGGGAGTTATTTTGTTCATAATAGCAGGACTATTCGCTAAATTAAAAGCACCAATGCAAAGTATTGCAATGATATGCTTAATAGGTATAGTTTCCATAATCCTTGGAATAATACTAAGGAAAGAATGGTTAGAACTCGTAGTATTGGGATTTAGTGAGCCAATAAAATTCGAAGAAATTAGATAGATTACTAAAAATTATCAGAGAAAAAAGATTTTAAATTCAATTATT
>CAZFII010000119.1:0-2461 GCA_964518925.1 uncultured archaeon | reverse complement strand
AATTAGATAGATTACTAAAAATTATCAGAGAAAAAAGATTTTAAATTCAATTATTTATTATTTTTATTTATTTTTCTTAATAAAATTGGATTTGAGATTATGGTAATATTACGAAAATGCTTGTCAGATTTACGTTCAAGCGTGTAGATTGGATTGATTTAAGATTCGGTAAGTGTCAGAGAACGTTTATCAATGAGTGGAAGATTGAAGAAATAATTATTACACCGGAGAAGGTTATTATCCCATTTAAGAAGGAAATTTAAAATGTAATATCGTTTGGAATCGTGATTTCGTTGCTTGTCTAAATTTACTTAAGATGTGGGGGGTTTGCGTTACCCCTGAATGCCTGCCGATGAATTTGAGGTGGGAATTAAATTTATCGATGTCGGTAACGTTAAACATCGAGATTTCTAACACATCTAGCATGTTCAATTATAAACTTCCTTCTCCTTTCAACGTCTTCACCCATTAGAATCCTGAATAGCTCATCGGCCTTTTTAGCGTCTTCAAGAGTAACTTTTATTAAAACTCTGTTCTGGGGATTCATAGTAGTTTCCCATAGCTGATCTGGATTCATCTCTCCTAAACCTTTATACCTTTGAACTTCAGCATTACCAATTCTGCTTAAAATGGATTTAAGCTCTGAATCGCTGTAAGCGTAATAGACTTTTTTACCCTTTTTTATTCTGTAAAGTGGAGGCTGAGCGATATACAGACATCCGTTTTCTATTAGAGGCTTCATATACCTATAGAAGAACGTGAGTAAAAGAGTCCTTATATGTGCTCCATCGATATCGGCATCGGTCATAATGATCACTTTTTTATACCTCACTTTGCTTATGTCAAAGTTCTTTCCAATTCCAGCCCCTATTGCGGATATTATCGCCTTTATCTCTTGATTTTTTAAAACTCTAATAAGTCCAGATTTTTCAACGTTTATGATCTTACCTCTAATTGGCAAAACAGCTTGAAACCTTCTATCTCTCGCCTGCTTAGCAGAACCACCAGCAGATTCTCCTTCAACAATGAATAGCTCCCTTTCTTCAGGATTTCTCGATGAACAATCCGCTAACTTTCCTGGAAGGGTTATAGTCAATTCATTTCTCTTTTTTACAAGTTCTTTTGCTCTTTTCGCTGCTTCCCTCGCCCTCTTTATTATTAAAAATCTGTTTATCAGTTTTTCAGCGGTAGATTTATTATTTTCAAGCCATTTAAGCATCTCAGAGTAAACTATCGACTCAACTACATTTTTTACATCGCTATTCGTCAACTTTGCTTTTGTTTGTCCCTCAAACTGAGGTTCTGGAACCTTTACACTTACAACTGCTGTTAATCCCTCTTTTATCTCCGCTCCACTTATAGGACTAAACTTCTTTATGTTTTTCTTTCCAAACTCGTTTATAGCCCTTGTTAATCCAGCTCTAAATCCTATTAGATGTGTTCCACCTTCGGAAGTCTTTATATTGTTTGCAAAAGTTACGACGTTCTCTACTTCAGAATCCGTGAATTGGATAGCAACTTCAACTATTACTCCATTTTTTTCCCTATTAAAATAAATTGGTTTATGTAAAACTTTCTTGTTTTTATTTAGTTCTTTTACTAACCCAATTATACCATCCTTTGAGTAAAACTTTTCTTTTTTACCAATTCTCTCATCGTACAGATGTATTTTTAAATCTTTATTTAAATATGCTATCTCTTTTAGCCTTTGATGAACCAATTCGTATTTGAACTCAGTAGTTTCAAATATCTCATCATCAGGTTTAAACCTTATAATCGTTCCAGTCTCCTTAGTAGTTCCGATTACTTTAAGCTCAGTAACTGGTTTTCCCCTTTCATATCTTTGATAGTATATCTTTCCATTCCTCTTAACCCATACCTCAAGCCATTTAGATAATGCGTTGACAACTGATAAACCCACTCCATGTAATCCACCAGAAACTTTGTATGCTTTTTTGCTAAATTTACCTCCAGCATGAAGTTTTGTCATAACTATTTCCAGTGCTGGTTTACCTAGTTCGTGCATCTCTGTGGGAATTCCCCTTCCGTTGTCTTCTACACTTGCAGAACCGTCTTTATGCAGAGTCACTTTAATTTCGTTGCAATAACCAGCTAGTACTTCATCAACGCTGTTATCTATAACTTCCCATAACAAGTTGTGTAAGCCTCTAATCCCAACTCCTCCAATGTACATTCCCGGTCTTTTCCTTATCGCTTCTAGGTCGTCAAGGACTTCGATGTCTTTCGCAGTGTAATCACTCACAAAATTAGTTGTCGTGAGTTGTTTAATAATTTTGTTTTTAATTTTTGTTCAGGTATGTAATACTGTAGGTGGTGAAGCAACAATAAATATTAACTATTTACATTCAAATTTCTTATAATAAAGATTTTTAATCGATTGTTGTTAATACTTTATCGAACAATTTTCAAGAAGAGCTGTATATCTCATGAATCCGTTTTC
>CAZFII010000118.1:0-4721 GCA_964518925.1 uncultured archaeon | reverse complement strand
ATATTCTTAACGGCCTCACCTATTATCTCAATGTTTCGTAATACTCCATCTTGTGTTTTTATGTCCTCTAAAAATTCCTTGTATGACATATTTTTTGTGAAATCGATAATTCTGTTACACGCCTCAAGTATATCGAGTAGGAACTCTTTATCTCCTCTACGAGACATATATCACACCCTTCTCAATTTCTTTTCGGATGTGTTCTATTCTTATACTTCTTACACCCTCTTTTGTGAGTAGATCAACTTTTTTACCCAGATGCTTTTCCAGATATTCTGCTAAATTCAGAAAATTATCGAAGGTCGCTTTTCCCTTTTCAGATTCCACCACTATATCTACATCACTCTCTGCCCTCTGCTCTCCCCTTGCATATGAGCCAAACAAACCTATCCTTTTAACTCCGAATCTTTTAATTTTATCTCTATTTTCTTTAATTTTCCTCAGCACTTCTCCTGAAGTCAGCATTCTTCTTACCCTGTTGATAGAAATATTGACTTCCTTAATTTTAAATCTTTTCGAGGTGATGGAAATCGTTTAACTTAACGCAAGTTTGCGAAGTGTAAACGGAGCTTTTTAGCTTGTTTTACTTTTAAGAAAGTCGGCAATCTTTTTAACATTTTCATAGTTTATCCCATAATCAAATATTTGTGATTGTGACCGACACTTGCTTCTCACTTCTATTCGCACTCTATCATTCACTTCACAAAGATCGATCGTGATAATTTCTCCCCAACTTCCCTTCTTAATAGCTTCTATCAGACTCCTCATTGTTTCTGCTTTAATGATTCCCAAGGATTCATCTTTTTCCAAAATCCTTGCTCCGATTGAGTTGAGAGCTGACAAACATAGGTTAAAAGCTTCATTGTATGAACACTGTAATTCGATGATTTTTCTATTCCGCTTATTCTTAGGAATGTTTGCTACACCCATTTTTCTGAGTGCTCTGCGATGAAAAAGATAAAGCGGGAGAAGAACAAAAAGTAAAACTGGCACCGCACCTACAATCAAATGGAAGAAAACAAAGACTAAAAACGGCATTGGTGATCCGAGAGGAGCTAATCTAAGCAATCCGAGGAGCAAAGAGATAATCAATACGGGGAGCATGTCATCCTTTAATAAATACATATCACCCTTACCTTTTCTTACGCAATAAACGCCAAATAGTATTAAAGGTATTTCAACAGCAAGCATACCTCGAATAGGCCACTCTGATATCGTGCTGTAACTTTCAACAAAACATATAATAGAGGTAGTAGATACAAAAACAATCAAAGCTAAAGTAAGTGTTCCTATCCAAAACCATAGAGGAGATCCAACATTCTTAGTTTTTTTCATCATGTTGTAACCCCATTCAAGCTCGCAATTTCCGATGACGTTCTGAGCATATCCGAAGTTCCGAATAAAGTGAAAGATTTGGACAGAGCAATAGCGAAGTCGGAGCTGAAGGCGAGACAATGAGCGAAGCAACATAGCGTTGGCAAGCTTCATTCAATCTCTTCATCTATCCACCTTATGTTCTCTTTTTTAATTCCTAATTTTCTTGCAATTTTATTGTCAATCTCACTCTGTAAGAAACATTCAAATGTGGGCTCATCTTTTCCGTATTGGCCACCAAATCCTAAGCCTGAGATACCACCAGATTCTCCTTTTTGCCCAAAAACACAATACATTTTTTACATTCTATCTCAAATAAATCTCCAACCTTTTTCTTTTTGCATACTGCAAATTTCTCTTCTTCCATTTTCTTCACCTCCTTATTCCCAGCTTATCTATTGAAGTCCGCCAATGTCGCCTAACATATGTTTCATGAGATTTTTATTTGTATAGAGGTAAAGTTAAAGTGAAATTTTATAAAGTTAAATTTTATACAATTTCCATGGACTTGAATATTAAAAAGCTTACGCCACAAGAACTATATCATTTGATAGGCAACTCATAGAAGAAATAGAGTATTTTTACTAAACAGACATGAAAAAGTTTCTAAAAGGAAAAAATCCAAGAAAATTCTTAACTTTCTTACTTAAATAAAAGCAGATCAACTATGTGTAGCGTAATTTTTCTTTGAAATTCTTCTATGAACATGTACTTAATTGTTGAAAAATTACCATTGGATAAGAAGAGTTTGAAACTTGAGCAGAGAAGAAATAAGCAGAATAATAATCTTTATTATGTTGGCTTAGATGAAGTCAGAAATCTGAAATGGTAAGACATAGGCTTTGATATAAGTGTTACTCATGTTAAGATTCCAAATTAAAAGAAATCTGGAAATTTATGGTGTTAATAAACAAGGTTTGGTTTTTATATAAAAAGTACAGAAAATACAACAAAAGAACATGAATGCAGCAAGAAAAGCGGGAATAAAAATTATTTACACTGCAACACATCTGCTGAAGGTAGATATAGGTATATTCAGCAATTACATTGAGTATATAAAGTCTAAGAACAGCCCAAATCTATCACATGTAGATACGAAGACATAAAACTTGCCAATTTGCTTTATCGGACAAGTAAGCCAAAATATCTCTAAACTTCTTTCTTCAATTTTGATTATCTTCCAAGCTCTGTCTGAAATACTAACCAAGGATGTAATTTCTCAAGACTCCATTTAAGCTTAAGTTTGCGGAGTTGATTTGAAAATAAAAGATGCCACGTATCAAACTAAGTTAACAAAGTTTATCTACATAAAATTCAATAATTTTTTATTTTTCATTTTCACAAACAATGAGTTGATTTCAAAAAACTAAAATTCTTATGGGATTACGATTAACGTTAAAAATTTAAAGATCAACTCATTACATGGAAGAAAAGTGGTTGAATTTCGAAGAGTTTAAAATGAGTTATCCTGAGGAAAAATACCATATCATTGAAATAATTAGATTTAATAAAGGAGACATCGACTCCGCCTTAGAAAAGATTTCAAAGCTTACGATTAAGCTCGTTAACTTGGATATCGACGCAGATTTGGTTACGGTATCAAACTTCTCAAAGAGATCACAAACGAGGATAATAAGATCTAAAACAAGAAGAAAGGCTACGATGCGAGAAAAATACGTTAAAACATACTACGTTCCAGACTTTCCAATAGTATTAGCACTTGCAATTGATAAAGAAAAGGCTACCGATGAAGAAGTTAAAAAGATCAAAGAAAAAATAGACGAAATCTTAGAAAGAGTAGTTTAATCACCTAAAACTTCCCTCTCCTAACGATTTCGACAGGGATCAACCCTTTGTGAACAGCTGTAGCAATTAGAACACCACTACAACCTATTTCTTTCGCTTTTTCTAAATGCTCAATGTTACCCACTCCACCACCAAGAAGAACTCTGTGCTCTGACAACTCGATTACGTCTTTAACCAAATCGAAATCGGGTTTTCCAGTTCCTACTGTATGTATAGTTAAAACTATCAAACCTTCGATATCAATACTGTTCAAAAATTCTACAGCCTCTCTCCAATCCTTAAACTTACCAGACGAATCTAAGAATTTTTCTTTAAAATCTAAACTTACATAACATTTCTTATCTATCGATTCGAGTTTTGTGATGTCAAATGTTTCAGTTGCGATAACTGGCTTAAACTTTACATTTAATTCATCTTCACTCCTAAATCCGCAGTCCGCAATTAGTTCGTCAACGAAATCGTTTAAGTGTTCGATTAGTTTTAGATTATTTCCTCTTCCTTCAATTCGATCTAAATCCGCTATGTAGAGGTATTTCGGCTTTACGATTTTAACTACTTCTATCGGGTCACTTCTCTTAACAATTGAGCTTTTTTCAGCGACTGGTTTATACTTTTCCCTTTCTCCTCTCTCTGCTAACACACATATTCCATTCCTTATATCCATTACAAAGTAAACTCTCATAAAACACAAAAGGAAATAATTATATAATTTAATTACAACATTGTGACATGGTAAAGATTGGAGTTTTCAAAATGGGTGCTATTGGAACTGCTCTACTCGTCGAATACCTTCTTGACGAAAGAGCAGATAGAGAGGACATCGAAGTGAGAGTCGTTACAACTGGTGCAAAAATGCAACCAGAACAGGCTAAGGATGCTGAAAAACTTAAGGAATTCGACCCAGATTTAATAATTGTAACATCGCCAAACGCAGCCTTACCCGGACCAAAAGCGGCGAGAGAAGTCTTTGAAGGAAAGCCAGTTATAGTCATAAGTGATGCCCCAGCAAAGAAAGCTAAAGAAGAACTAGAACAAAAGGGATTCGGATACATCTTAGTAAATGCAGATTCAATGATTGGTGCAAGAAGAGAATTTCTAGATCCAACGGAAATGGCTTTATTCAACTCAGATGTCATTAAGGTATTGGCTGCAACTGGTGCATTTAGAATCGTCCAAGAAGCCATTGATAAGGTAATCGAAGACTTAAAAGCTGGAAAGACACCTGAATTACCAAGAATAGTTATTACCGCTGAAAAGGCTGTTGAAGCTGGAAAGTTTAGCAATCCTTACGCTAAGGCAAAGGCAATGGCAGCATATTACATCGCAGAAAAGGTAGCAGATATCGACGTTAAGGGTTGCTTCATTGAGAAAGATCCCAACAAGTACATACCATTAGTAGCTGCAGCACACGAAATGATGAGAGTTGCAGCAAAGCTTGCAGATGAAGCAAGGGAGATCGAGAAGGGTAACGATACAGTTTACAGAAATCCACATGCAAGAGATGGAAAAATACTAAGTAAGACGCAATTAATGGCTAAGCC
>CAZFII010000117.1:0-4742 GCA_964518925.1 uncultured archaeon | reverse complement strand
AAAGATTAGAGATAAAATTAAAAATCTTTAGAAGATTTCTGGGGCTCTGTATTCTCCCCAAACCTCTCTTAGAGCATCTGTAATCTCGCCAAGTGTTGCTCTTGCCCTAACTGCATCGAGTATGTACGGCATTAGATTTTCCTCTTCTTTTTCAGCTGCTTTCTTAAGCTTGTCTAAAGCTTCTTCAACCTTAGATTTGTCTCTGTTCTCTCTGAATTTCTTAAGTCTCTCTATCTGCTTCCTTACAACACTTTCATCGACTCTCAATATCTCAATCGGAATCTCTTCTTCAATCTGATACTTGTTAACTCCTACAACAACGATTTCTCCACGGTCTATAGCTTTCTGCTTTTCATAAGCTGATTTCTGAATTTCTCTCTGGACATATCCACTCTCTATCGCTTTAACCATTCCACCCATTTCGTCAATCTTCTCGATGTACTTCCATATTTGCTCCTCCATCTGGTCTGTAAGCCATTCGATGTAGTAACTACCGCCGAGCGGATCAACTGTATATGTAACATCTGTCTCTTCAGCGATTATCTGCTGAGTTCTTACGGCAATTCTAACAGCTTTCTCAGTTGGTAAGCATAAAGCCTCATCGAAGCTGTTCGTATGCAACGATTGACAACCTCCAAGCACTGCTGCTAAAGCCTGCAAAGTCACTCTTATTATGTTGTTTTCTGGCTGTTGAGCCGTTAGAGTACAACCAGCAGTCTGTACATGGAATCTAAGCATCATAGATCTCGGATTCTTCGCACCGAATCTCTCCTTCATTATCTTAGCCCAAACCCTTCTTCCAGCTCTGAACTTAGCTATCTCTTCAAAGAAGTTGTTACCACATGCAAAGAAGAAGCTAAGTCTTGGTGCAAAATCGTCAACATTCATCCCTCTCTCTATGACCCTCTTAACGTATTCTATACCATTTGCAAGTGTAAAAGCCATTTCTTGCACTGGGGTCGCTCCAGCTTCTTCCATGTGATAACCAGATATGCTTATAGAATTCCATTTCGGCATCTCCTTTGCACAGAACATTATTATGTCAGTCGCAAGCCTTAGAGATGGCTCAGGTGGGAATATGTATGTGCCTCTTGCTATATACTCCTTAAGCATGTCGTTCTGAACAGTTCCTCTAAGCTGTGCTCTTGGAACACCTTGCATCTCTGCAACGGTTATGTACATGCTAAGTATTTGGGCACAGGTCGAGTTTATAGTCATCGAAGTCGAAACCTTGTCTAACGGAATTCCATCGAAGAGTATCATCATGTCTTCAAGTGTTGAAATGGCAACTCCTACTTTCCCAACTTCACCCAAAGCCATCGGGTGATCGCTGTCGTAACCTATCTGTGTTGGCAAATCGAATGCAACGCTTAAACCAGTTTGTCCTTGGGCAAGAAGATACTTATACCTCCTATTAGTTTCTTCAGCAGTTCCAAAGCCAGAGTATTGCCTTATAGTCCAAATTCTGCCACGATACATGTTCGGATATACTCCACGCGTAAATGGATAAGTGCCTGGATATCCCAAATCCTTCTCGTAATCTATTTTTACGTCTTCGGGAGTGTAAACCACATCAACTGGAATGCCAGAAGCAGTCTTAAACTCTTTTTTCCTTTCTGGAGCTTTGGAAACCCATTTATTATAAACCTTTTCCTTCCACTCACTCTTATCCATATATATCACCTAAAATAAACTAGTGGTTGACCTTTATCAACTTTATCTCCTTCTTTAACAACAATCTTATCTATTACTCCGCTGAACGGTGAGGCTATCGGATTCTCCATTTTCATAGCTTCAATAATCAGTACAGTTTCACCCTCTTTGACTTCCTCTCCTTCCTTCTTCAATATCTTTGTAACTAATCCATTCATAGGTGCAGTAATAACCTTACCCTCAACTTTTGGAACTTCTTTCTTTACTTCTTTTATCTCTGCTGGTTTTGCCTCTACTTTTGCAACTTCTACCTTTTTACGAACTTCCAGAACAGCTTTCTTTCCATTTACGGTAACTTCAAAAAGCATGGGAGAGATCTCTTTTACATCTACTACGTATTTCTTTCCCAAAACGGTAACCTCGTACTTCATACTATCATCCTCGCATTTATCTTCCACATAGTTGGCGATTGCCTAATCTCAATGGGTTTTTCAGCTTCACTCAAGTACTTGTGAATCGCTATAATCGCTGCTAAAAACTCTTCAGGTGTCATAAAACCACCTTATAATGGAATATTCCCATGCTTCTTTGGTGGAAGTTTCTCCCTCTTACTCTCCAAAATCCTTAACGCAGTGATTATCTTAGCTCTTGTATACTTCGGATCGATTACGTCATCGATGTAACCTCTCTGCGCAGCTCTATACGGATTTGCAAATCTCTCTCTGTACTCTTGAATCTTTTGCTGTAGCATAGCCTTTGGATCTTCAGCCTTATCTATCTCCTTCTTAAAAACGATTTCCGCAGCGCCTTCAGGCCCCATAACAGCGATTTCAGCAGTTGGATAAGCGTATACGACATCAGCACCTAGATGCTTGCTACCCATTGCTAAATATGCACCACCATAAGCCTTTCTAAGTATAACGGTCACAAGCGGAACTGTAGCCTCGCTGTAAGCGTATAAAACCTTTGCTCCATGTCTTATAATTCCTCCATATTCTTGCTCAACTCCCGGCAAGTAGCCCGGAACATCTACAAACGTTACAATCGGAATGTTAAAGCAATCGCAGAATCTGACAAATCTCGCAATCTTATCACTGCTGTCTATATCCAAGCAACCTGCGAAATGAGCTGGATTGTTTGCAACTATTCCAACAGTTCTCCCATCCATCCTCGCAAATCCAACTACTGCATTCGGTGCAAAGTACTCGTGAATCTCGAAGAATTCACCGTTGTCAACAACAGCCCTTATAACGTCTTTTACATCGTAAGGCTTCATTGGATCGTCTGGAATTATCTCGTATATCTCTGGAGTAGGCCTTGCTGGATCATCTCCCGTTTCAACTCTTGGCGGATCTTCCATGTTGTTTAGTGGTAAGTAACTTATGAGTTTTCTAACCAACTTTAAAGCTTCTTCGTCATCTTCTGCAACTAAATGACAGTTCCCACTCTTCATAGCATGTGCTTTCCAACCGCCAAGTTCTTGTGGTGTTACATCTTCACCAGTAACCTCTTTAATAACCTTTGGGCCAGTTATGAACATGTAGCAAGCAGCATTCTTTGTCATCACTATGAAGTCTCCAATTGCTGGACTGTAAACAGCTCCTCCAGCACATGGCCCCATTATAACGCTTATCTGTGGTATTACTCCACTGTAAATAGTATTCCTGTAGAATATGTCACCATAACCCTTTAACGCATCAACTCCCTCCTGAATTCTCGCTCCACCACTGTCGTTTAGGCCGATAACAGGAATTCCAACTTTTGCAGCGAAATCCATTAGATAGGCAATCTTGAATCCGTGCATTTCTCCAAGACTTCCACCCATTACGGTGAAATCTTGGGCGAAAACGGCAACTGGTCTTCCATCTATTGTTCCATAGCCCGTTATAACTCCATCCGCTGGCAAATACAATTTATCAAGACCGAAATCCGTGTTTCTCTTTTCAACGAATGCATTTATCTCTACAAAGCTTCCAGGATCAAGGAGAATTTCTATTCTCTCTCTTGCTGTTAGTTTTCCCTGTTTGTGTTGCCTCTCTATTCTATCCTTTCCGCCCATTTCCTTTATCCTTTCCTTTCTCTTGTATACCTCTTCTATAAGTTCTATTTTCATTTTCAGCCCTCCACAAGCTCAAGCAAAACTCCCTTAAGACTCTTAGGATGCAGAAAAGCTACTTTCTTACCTCCAGCACCAATCCTTGGCTTTTCGTCTATGAGTTTTATTCCAGCATCTTTAGCCTTTTTTAAAGCTTCTTCGATGTTTTCAACGTTAATTGCTATGTGATGGATTCCCTCCCCTCTTTTTTCAATGAACTTTGCGATTGCACTTTCAGGAGAAGTTGCTTCAAGTAGCTCTATTCTGCTCTCTCCTACTGGAATCATTGCAACTCTAACTTTTTGATCTTCTACTTCTTCTGTTTCAGCCACTTTGAATCCTAGACTCTCGTAAATCTTTATAGCTTCTTCAAGGTTTGAAACGGCAATTCCAATATGGTCTATCTTTTTAATCATTTTCTTCCCCCCTTTAATTTAGGAACGTTCTCATTAATAAATTCGATTATTTCATGCAGTGGTGTTCCCGGGCCAAAAACTTTTGCAACCCCCATCTGTTTTAGCTTTTCTATGTCTTCTTTTGGAATTATTCCACCCATTATTAGTAGTATATCCTTGTTTGGCTCTAATCCCCTTTTCTTTAGCTCTTCAACGATAACGGGTGTAAGCTCTAAGTGAGCACCACTCAAAATACTTATGCCAACAACATCAACATCTTCTTGTAAAGCCGTTTCAGCTATTTCAGCTGGAGTTCTTCTTATTCCAGTGTATATAACTTCAAAACCAGCATCTCTCAAAGCCCTTGCAACTACTTTTGCACCTCTATCATGCCCATCTAATCCCGGTTTAGCTACGAGAACCCTTATCCTTTTTGTGACCTCTTGCATTGTATCACCCCAAATTGTTTATTACAAAATAACATAATAACGTTATCGTTTTTAGAAGTCGAAAGTTTAAAGTTGTAGTTTTGTACTATATACTTTAGCGATGATGAAAGGGCCCCGCTGAGATGTGATGAAGGTCTTGAGTTCTGAGCG
>CAZFII010000116.1:0-4750 GCA_964518925.1 uncultured archaeon | reverse complement strand
CAATGTTGCATCACCACTAATCAAGTTACATCATGTTAACTTAAGGGCACAAGCCTTATATATCGAATATATAAGGCTTTTCGCACTAAGTTGACACATCTAATTCGTCAAACGAAAAATCAATATTGGCTTAAACGTATTTATAATATGGTAAAGCTTCTTACACTTGAAGAGGGTGAAAAGGCTGTAAAACTTGCGAGAAAAGCTATAGAATACTACTTAGAGAATAGAAAAGTTATACAGGATAGATTAAGTGGAGTTTTTAAGGAAAAGAGAGGAGTCTTCACAACTCTTTTAAAGCATGGAGAGCTTAGGGGATGTATAGGCTATCCTTATCCAATTAAAAGGCTTGACGAAGCAATAATAGAAACAGCGATAGCTTCAGCTATCGATGATCCAAGATTCGAGCCAGTTAGACTTAGCGAGATGGATGAAATAGAAGTAGAGGTGACGATTCTAACTCCACCTGAAAAGATAGAAGCTAAACCAAAAGATATGCCAAAATATGTTGAAATCGGTAAACACGGTTTAATGGTTAAAATGGGTACGTTTTCAGGCTTGTTACTGCCTCAGGTTGCAGTGGAGTACAATTTCGATGCTGAGGAATTTTTAAGTCAGACGTGTATGAAGGCTGGACTACCACCCGATTGTTGGTTAACAGGTGCCGAAGTTTACAGATTTGAAGGACAGGTATTTAAAGAGGTGAAACCAAGAGGGAAAGTTGTAGAAGTCGACTTAAAGAGTTTTAAGCTGTAATTTTGTTTCATGAAAGGTTTTTAAACCCGTAGGATAATACATTTATTGGCCCGTCAGCCATGCGTCCCCTGAATATTAATGATGGGGATTCCACAAGACGGGCTACAACAACTGTTTTATGCAATCCTAAAGTTCTATAAGGGATGACAAGAGTGGTGGCAACTGGAACATTTGACATAATTCATCCCGGTCATATAAAATTCCTCAAAGAAGCAAAAAAACTAGGAGATGAGTTAATTGTAATAGTTGCAAGAGAGAAAAATGTAAAACACAAGCCCAAACCTGTGATTCCAGAAGAACAGAGGAGAAAAGTCGTTGAAGCAATAAAGTACGTTGATAAAGCTATTTTAGGTGATGAAAACGACATTTTTAAACCAATTGAGGAATTAAAGCCTGATATAATCGTTTTGGGTTATGATCAACATTTCGATGAAAAGTGGCTTGAAGAAGAGTTAAGAAAGAGAAATTTAAGCTGTAAAGTCGTTAGAATTAAGGTTAAAGAGGATTGCGAGTTTTGCAGCTCTCATAAGATAATTGAAAAGATCTTACAGAGGTATGGAGGTGTTTTAAATGCTTTTGATGATTCCAGGCCCAGTTCAAGTCCACGAGAGAATAATAAGGGCGATGTGCAGGCAGATGATAGGGCATAGAAGCAAAGAATTCTCGGAAATCATGGATTTCTGCATAAAAGGAATGAGAGAGGTCTTCGGAACTAAAGATGGGGAGATATTCTTCATCTCTGGTTCAGGAACTGCGGGAATGGAGGCTGCAATTGCATGTTTTAGCAAAGTTAAGAAAATGGCCGTAATTGAAAATGGAAAATTCGGAGAAAGGCTTGGAGAGATTGCAACCCGTTATACAGATGTAGAATGGATTAAGTTTGAATGGGGTAAGTCTATAGAACTTGAAAGGGTTAAAGAAGCCTTAGACAACGGTTGTGAAGCTGTAGCTTTTGTTCACAACGAAACCTCAACTGGGATTCTAAATCCTGCAAAAGAGATAGCTAAGATTGCAAAGGAATACGATGCATTAGTGATAATGGATGCAATTACTTCTGCTGGCGGCGATTACGTTAAGATGGATGAATGGGGAATAGATGTGGCAATAGTTGGCAGCCAGAAGTGTTTGGGATGTCCACCGGGTTTAGCAATAGTAGCAGTTAAGGAAAAGGCATGGGAATACTACAACGAAAAATGTCCATACTACTTGGATTTAATGGCTTACAGAAAGAAGAGTAAAGATTTGCAAACACCTTATACGCCAGCTTTGCCCCTATTCTTTGCATTGGAGGAAGCTTTGAAAATCATAGAAGAGGAGGGTTTAGAGAACAGAATTCAGAGGCATAGGATATTGAGTTCTGCAGTTAGAAAATGGGCTGTTGAAGCTGGACTTGAACTATTCCCAGAGTTAAACACGTACTCCAGCTATTCGAATACGGTTACTGCTATAAAAATGCCGGAAGGAATAAGCGATGCCGAATTTAGATGGACTTTAAAAGAGGAATACGGGATCTTGATCAGTGGTGGGCAAGAGAGACTTAAAGGTAAAATCTTCAGAATTGGAACTATGGGTAATATTGGAAAGTTTGAAGTAATCTCGACATTAGCAGCGATTGAAGACGTTTTAAGGAGAAAAAACCTGATAAAACCGGCTTTAGATGTAGCTCAAATGGCTTTAACAGATTTAATAGTTTATTAAACTTTTTAGGTGGTGTTAATGAAAATCGGTATTGTTGACACGACATTTGCAAGAGTAAACATGGGAAAGATAGCTATAGACGAATTAAAGCGTATCTCTTCAATTCCATACGAGAGGTATACAGTCCCGGGAATTAAAGATATCCCAGTTGCCGCTAAGAAGCTGATAGAGGAAAGGGGATGTGATTTGGTCATAACTCTTGGATGGGTTGGTAAAACTCAAAAAGATCTGTTTAGTTATTTGGCTTTAAGCATAGGACTTCAGATGGTTCAACTTATGACAAATAAACATGTTATAGATGTTACAGTGCACGAAGACGAAGCTGAAAGTGAATTAGAGTTATTAAGAATAGCTGAAAACAGAGTTAGGGAACACGTAAGAAACGCTGTAGATTTACTTTTATATCCTAAGAGACTGCAAAAGCTTGCTGGAACAGGACAAAGGCAAGGATTTCCTGATGTTGGCCCGATTTTGAGATAAAGATAAATACTAAAAACTTTAATCCAACTTAAATGTTTAAGCTAAAAATCTCAAAAGACGTACACTCTTTAGTAGTCATCCTTGCATCTGTCATAGTTGGAAGTGTTGTTGGAATTTTCTCGTTTGCTCTGCACTTGTTAATTGAAGTTTGCAGGAAATTTTTCCTTGAGGTACTTGGAAATTTCCGATTACCAGTCTCTTCTGGAGAAATTGAAGTGTTAAAAGAGTTTCCATCGATTGGTATATGTTTACCGTTGTTTTTGATTCCAGCGATTGGTGGCCTACTTTGTGGTTTGATTGCATTAATAGCTCCAGAAACGTATGGCGGAGGTACTGATGAAGTCGTTAACTCCTTTCACATGCTTAGAGGATTTATAAGGGCGAGGGTACCGTTCATAAAAACAATCGTTTCCGCTTTAACGATTGGTAGCGGAGGTAGTGGTGGCAGAGAGGGCCCTATAGTTCACATAGGTGGAGGAGTTGGCTCTGTAATTGCTGAGATATTCAAAATGAACGATAGATGTAGAAGAATACTAGTTGCAAGTGGAATTGCTGGGGGAATGGGCAGTATATTCCTTGCACCGATTGGAGGAGCTATTTTTGGAATTGAAGTTTTGTACAAAAGGGATTACGAAGTTGAAGCATTAATACCAGCCGTTATCTCATCTATTATGGCGTACGTAGTTTTTCAATCTATTTTGTCTGCAGTGGCTGGTGTTCCATTTGGATCTCTAAGAATATTCAAAACTGAAAACGTTAGGATTTGTTCAGCTTATGATCTTCTTGGATATGCTATTTTGGGAGTATTAGCTGGTTTAGTTAGTTTGTTGTATATCTATTCAAAGGTATTCTTTAAAAAAGTGTTCGATGCTATTCCTACGGCTAAATACGTAAAGCCAGCAATTGGAGGTTTTATAGTCGGTTTAATCGGAATGTACTTCCCATATATCTTAGGAACTGGATACGGTTATACACAACTTGCATTGTTAGGAAAGTTATCGATAACGGTTATGGCTTTAGCAACTATTCTCAAAGTATTTGCAACAACGATTACAGTTTCATCTGGTGGGAGCGGTGGTTTGTTTGCTCCAGCAGTAGTAATAGGTTGTATGCTTGGAGGCACCGTGGGCGGATTTCTACATTCGATTTTTCCAGATATATGTAATTATCCCGAAGGGTTTATGTTAGCTGGAATGGCTGCACTTGTTTCTGGAACTTTTAAGACCCCGTTATCTGCGATAATAATGGTTGTTGAAATGACTGGTAATTACAATTTACTTCCAGCTCTTGCAATTTCATCCGTTACATCTTATTTAATTACGAGAGATATATCAATCGTAGAGGCACAGGTAGCAACTCGTGCGGAAAGCCCAGCACATAGGGCGGAGATGCAGATTGACGTCTTGAGGAATGTAAGAGTTAGAGATGCAATGATTCCAGCTGAAAAAGTAGTTACAGTAAGTCCGAGTAATACTGTCTTTGAAGTTTTAAATCTAATAGAGAAAACGGGACACATAGGGTATCCAGTTTTAAACAACGGAGAATTAGTAGGGATAATTACTTTTGAAGATGTAGAAAAAGTTCCAATTGAAAAGAGAAAAACAACTACGGTTTCAGACGTTATGACGAGGAATTTAGTTGTCACGTATCCAGATGAAACACTTGAAGATGCTTTAATAAAATTGGTTACGAGAGGAGTTGGTAGACTACCAGTAGTTGAAAGAGAGGATAAAAAGAAGTTAGTCGGTTTAATAACTAGAAGTGATATAATGAAAGCACATGCAAGAGAGATTTCGAGATTGTATGGATAATAGAC
>CAZFII010000115.1:0-4770 GCA_964518925.1 uncultured archaeon | reverse complement strand
GATATTTTAAAAAATTAATAAATACATTCACAGTATCAACATATCTTGTGCAACGTAATATGCTTTTGAATGTCCACAGCTTGGACATTTTTCAGGTGGCTCATTTCCATAATGAATATATCCACATTCTAGACAGATCCAAGCAATTTCCTTATCCCTCTTAAAGAAGGTTCCATTCTCTATAGCATTAAGTAAAGCTTTAAATCTCTCCTCATGATGCTCTTCAGCTTTAGCAATAGCCCTTAATCTTTCAGCGATTTCTTTATAACCTTCTTTTTCAGCGATTTCGGCGAACTTCGGATACATTTCGGAATGTTCATAGTTTTCTCCTGCAATTGCAACTCTTAGATTTTCAACAGTCGTTCCAAGAACTAGTGAAGATTCTACTTCTGTTTTAACCACTGCACTATTACCCCCAATCTTTTGAATTAGCTCAAGCAAAGTTTCAGCATGCTCTTTTTCATTTTCAGCTGTCTCTAAAAATACCTTTGCAACGAAAATGTAACCTTCATCTTTTGCAACCTTAGCGTAAAACGTATATCGATTTCTTGCTATACTCTCACCGATAAACGCCTTAACCAAATTTTTTAAAGTCTCCATAATATCACCTCGTAGTTTGCCACAAACCGTTACGCTCTCACGATAACTTTTTCGGCTTTAGGTTCTTCTCCAGGACTTAAATGCTTTCTGTAAATGGTGTCATTAGTAATAAGCTCGATGTAATGATTTTCTTCCATAGGATGTTGAACACTACCAACTTTAACAACGATTTTTCCATCAGATTTTTCGATTACTGGTAAATGCTTTTCTTTTCCCGTTTCATCTCTCTTTGTTTCAATCAATTTCATAGGCTGTCCACAACACACAAGTGTTCCCTTTCCCGTATGTAAGACTTCTACGATGTTTCCACAGATCATACATTTATAGATCTGTAAAAACTCCGTAACACTAACACCTCTTTAAAGCTTCTTGTAGCAGAACCACCAGTCGAAGCACTCAACTTCACCAGTCTTAGCTTTCTCAAGTCTCTCCTTTGCGGTCTTTTCATCCGTTGCTGGTGGAATGATTACTTTGTCTCCAATTAGCTCGTTATTAGGCCAATTCGCTGGTAACGCAACGCCATTTTCATCGCTTATCTGTAATCCTTTAACCATTCTAATAATTTCAGTTACATTTCTACCGAGCTCCTGTGGATAATACAGAATTGCTCTGATAACTCCTTTAGGATCAATTATGAAGACTGCTCTAACAGTATTCGTTCCCTTCGCTGGATGGATCATCCCGAACTTCTCTGCAATCTGTCCTCTATCATCAGCAATTATTGGAAACGGAATTTCAACACCTAACTTTTCCTTAATCCACTCAGTCCACTTTATGTGGCTGAACACTTGATCGATACTCAAACCTATTAGTTCGCAATTAAGCTTCTTAAATTCGTCATACTTTTTAGCAAAGGCTACGAACTCTGTAGTACATACTGGAGTGAAGTCTGCTGGATGTGAAAACAGAACTACCCACTTACCTTCAAAGTCCTTTGGAAAATGAATAACGCCTTTTGTCGTTAACGCTTTAAAATCTGGAGCTTTTTCACCTATCGTTGGCAACCCACTCATGATGTAATCTTATTTTTCTTAAATAAAAAAATTTCGTTCGAATTTCGAACAAATAGTATATATACTAAAACGTAGATACTGTTACGATTGTGGATGAAAAAGATATGAAAATAATATCCTTATTAATGAAGAACGCAAGAATACCGAAGACAAAAATAGCTGAGAAACTCAATGTAACGGAAACAGCTATAAGAAAGAGGATATCAAAGCTTGAAAAAGATGGAGTAATCGTTGGCTACAAAGCGGTGATAAACTATAAAACTGCTGGTCTTTCAGCTTCACTGACTGGTATTGACGTTGAACCAGATAAGCTTTGGGATGTGATTGAAAAACTAAAAAAGATTGATGAGATAAAGTCGATTTACTTAACAACTGGAGATCACATGTTAATGCTTGAGATCGTTGAAAAAACAGTAGATGATCTTTCGAAGATACACGAAAAAATATCAAAGCTTAAAGGAGTGAAAAGGATCTGTCCAGCTATTATACTCGACGTTCTAAAATGATAAGCGATACCAAATTGTGGACGATCTAAATACTTCATCAGCAATGTGCATATTTCTGATCGATTAAGATTAAAGATATTAGCACTATGTCCACTTCGTGCAGAATTTGATCATTTAAAATTTGATTAAATCAGATTTTTGATTCAGATAGTTTCAAATTCGTTGAAGACCAGTTAAATATAGTACTCAATTGATTGTAATTTTTATCTATGCCGAAAATGTTAAATTACTGGACACGTCCACTTCGTGCGAAAAGCATATATTCAATATTTAAAGCTTACGCCCTTAAGTTAACACGTCCCTAAAATTTTTAAAAGACTATTCGTAAAAGAAATAAAGTTTAACAGAGGTAAAATGATAAAATTAAAAAATAAAATTTAACTGAATATTGTCTTTTTGAATTCTTCAAATCCAATAGATTCTATGAAATCTCCAAGTCTCTGTCCTCTCTTTGCATTTGCTTTATAAAACTCAATTATCTTTTCAACGATTTTCTCGGCATCTTCTGGTTTAACCTTCTCAGCTAAAACCCAACCAATTCTGGGCTTTCTTCCAGCGGAACCACCAACGAATATCTTAAAGCCATCCTTAGTACCCATTAGTCCAATATCTCTAACAGCCGGTTCAGTACATGAATTTGGGCATCCAGATATTGCGATTTTCATTTTATCTGGTAATTCCATCCCTTCAAATTTTTTAAGTTTCTCAGCCATCTCTATTGTGTTCTGTAATCCATTAACGCATAGAACGTTTCCTGGGCAGAACTTAACGCTTCTAACAACCCTGCCTGTAGCGGGGGCGAGTTTTATACCTGTTTCATTACAAAATTCGTCGATTTTATTTGGGTCTAACCCAACTACAACTATTCTCTGTGATTCACTAAACTTTAAGAGCTTTGCTCCATATTTTTCAAGTGCTTCAGAAATTTTCCTGAGATCTTGTGGAGTAGTTATTGCTAAATCTAAAACTACTGCATAACTTCCATCTTTTTGCCTTATCATACTCTTTTTATCACTCTTTTAAAACTTAAGGTTTAAACCGAACATGTTCGGAATTATAGAAATTATTAAATATTTGTTTTGTGGCCTTAAAGCTATGTTTAAAGTCGTGATAAAAACTGAAACTCCGGAATGGTGCTTGATAAAAAAGCATAACTTCTCAACGATTTTGTTTAAACAGATTTGGCTCGATAAAAAGAATGATATAAAGGCATTAATAAATTACAAAACTAAAAACAAAAATGTCTCCGTGTTAATTAGAAATCACAGATGCCCCTTAGCTGAAGCAATATTAAGTTCTGGAGCAATTGTTGTTTCAGCGGAAGTAAAGTTAAACGAAATAATCTGGATTTTAGCCTGTACACAAGACGAATTAAAAAAATTAATTGAAAACTTAGAGAAATCAGAGTTCAACTATGAACTTATCTGGAAATCGAAGTTTTTTGAAGAAGATAACGAAATAAGTCAAAAGGAAAGAGAGATACTGATCTTAGCATTAAAATTTGGATACTTCGAAACACCAAAAGGGGTAAAGCTTGAAGAGATTGCAAAATCATTAGGAATCTCAAAGTCTACAGCTTCAGAACTTTTAAGAAGGGCTTTAAAAAAGGTAATTAAGAAGTTTGTATTAGAAGGACTTTTATTTTAAAATCATTCCAGTTCTTTCACTCCATATAATTAGATCAAGCTCTGCAATCGTCAATTTCTTTTCTTCAGCTATATCTCTTAAAATTTTCTCAATTTTTAAGTACATCTTCGGTGTCAAATTTGGAACTTCATCGATGTAAAGATTTTCGAGCAACCATCTGAGAATATGTCTATCGATTATTGCAACGTCTTTCCTTCCAATGTTTCTCAAAAAATGACTTGCCTCCTTAAATCCTAAACCTTTAATTTCTAACAATCTTTTTCTTGCAGAAACACTATCAAATCTTAAAGCTTTTTCAACTACATCAAAATTTTCAAGAGCTTTTTTGATGTATTCAGACTTTCTTTTGTAAAATCTGACTCCCGAAATCTTTAGTTTTTCTTCGATGTCGTTGAAACCTCTTTCGAGTAATTTCTGAAATTTAAGACCTGACAAAGCGGAAGAGTTTGCAGTAGATATACAAAACGCTAATTCAGTCTTGAGATTCGCTTTAATCCTTAAATTCAAAAACGGTTTAAAATCGAATAAAACACTACCTTTTTTACCTAATTCTTCGAATTCTCTTAATCTCTGCTTTATTTTAAAACTCTTAATACTATCAATGAGCACGACTTTAATACAAGCATAAAGACTTTAAATTTTTTATTAAGAAACATTGAAATCCCTTGCTTCTAAAATACTAACCAAACTTTAAAAAAGTAAGGACTACCTATTCACGAAAAAAGCTAAAAACACGGATTACAGCAGAGGTAAAAAATAAGAGGCAGAGTAAAGTTTAAATTTTAGTCATTGGCAAACCTCAAATGCCTTTGTTGTGAAGATTTTGGAAGTACTTCACGGAGATACTCAAATGCTCGTAATATAATAAAACTAAAGAATTCTTATTTTATGATAAAAATAAATTTTATTTTTATTTAAAGTCTGATATTAATTCTCACGATAAAATAAGAAAAACTCCCCATTACCAAGATATCAAACCAACTCTCATCTCTTGAAAAAGAATT